>JACIYY010000001.1 GCA_014359685.1 Porphyrobacter sp.
AAGGGCGCGCGATGGCCGAGCTCAGCCGCAGGCTGGTTCAGCTGAAGGAGGATTCCCCGCTGCCGATGCCGCTGGAGGCCTTCCGGCTGGACGGCGTGCCGCCGGAGCCGCTGGCCCAGTTCCTCTCCGCCCACGGGTTCACCAGCCTGCTGAAGCGGCTCGATGCCGGCGCCGGCTCGCCGGCCCGCCGCACCGAGCTCGACCCGCCCAGCCAGGACCATGCCTCCGCCCCCGCCGCGCCGCAGGGCAGTCGCCAGCCGCTCCCCGAAATGCCGCCGGTCGACCGCGACGCCTATGAATGCGTGCAGACGATGGGCCGGCTCGAACACTGGATCGCCCGCGCCTTCGCCGCCCGCGCGGTGGCGCTGGATACAGAGACCAGCGCGCTCGACCCGATGCAGGCCGACCTGACCGGGATCAGCCTTGCGCTCGGCCCCAACGATGCCTGCTACATTCCCTTCGGCCATGGCGGCGACGACATGTTCGCCGAACGGCCCGAGCAGATCGACCGCACCGCCGCCCTGGCCGCGCTCAAGCCGCTGCTGGAAAGCGACGCGGTGCTCAAGATCGGGCAGAACATCAAATACGACCTCACCATCCTTGCCCGCCACGGCGCGGCGGTGGGCGGGATCGCGGTGGCGCCGATCGACGATACGATGGTCCTCAGCTTCGCGCTCGATGCCGGCCGCTCGCCCGAGGGGATCGGCGGCGGGCACGGGATGGACGAGCTGGCGATGCGCCACCTGTCGCATACCACGCTGACCTTCAAGGAGATCTGCGGCACCGGCAGGAAGGCGATCCCGTTCGGCCAAGTGCCGCTCGACCGTGCGACCCGCTACGCGGCCGAGGATGCCGACGTCACCTGGCGGCTCCACCGCCACCTGCGCCCGCGGCTGGCCAGCGAGGCCGCGACCCGCATCTACGAACGCGTCGATCGCCCGCTGATCGCGGTGGTCGCGGCGATGGAGCGCCACGGCATCAAGGTCGATCGCGGCGCGCTGGAACGCCTGTCGGGCGAATTCGCCGGCGAGATCGCCCGGATCGAAAGCGAGATCTTCGCCTGCTGCGGCCAGTCCTTCACCATCGGCAGCCCCAGGCAGCTGGGCGATATCCTGTTCGACAAGATGGGCTATCAGGGCGGGCGCAAGGGCAAGAGCGGGCACTATTCCACCGATCAGGTGGTGCTGGAAAAGCTCGCCGCGCAGGGCGCCCCGGTGGCGCGGATGGTGCTCGACTGGCGGCAGCTCAGCAAGCTCAAGACCACCTACACCGATGCGCTGCAGGCGGCGATCAACCCCGATACCGGCCGCGTGCATACCTGCTACAGCTTGGTCGGCGCGCAGACCGGCCGGCTGTCCTCGACCGATCCCAACCTCCAGAACATCCCCATCCGCACCGCCATCGGCCGGCAGATCCGCGAAGCCTTCGTGGCCGAGGACGGGCATGTCCTGCTGTCGGCCGATTATTCGCAGATCGAGCTGCGCCTCGCCGCCCACATGGCCGACGTGCCGCCGCTGAAGGAGGCCTTCGCGCAAGGGCAGGACATCCACGCGCGCACCGCGCAGGAGATGTTCGGCACAGTCGATCGCGACACCCGCGCCCGCGCCAAGACCATCAACTTCGCGATCCTCTACGGGATCAGCCGCTGGGGCCTCGCCGCCCGGCTGGAGATCGACGCCGATCAGGCGCAGGCGATGATCGACCGCTATTTCGAGCGCTTCCCCGGTATCCAGCGCTACATCGTCGCCACGCTGGAGCAGGTGCGCGAGCGCGGCTATTCCGAAACGCTGTTCGGCCGCAAGACCTGGTTCCCGCGCATCAATTCACGCAACCAGACCGAACGGTCGGGCAGCGAGCGGGCCGCGATCAACGCGCCGATCCAGGGCACCAGCGCCGACATCATCAAGCGGGCGATGGTGCGGATCGGCCCGGCGCTGGCCGAGGCCGGCCTCGCCCATGTGCGGATGCTGCTGCAGGTCCATGACGAGCTGGTGTTCGAACTACCCGAAGCCGATGTCGAGGCGGCGGCCCCGGTGATCCGGCGGGTGATGGCCGAGGCGGCGGAGCCGGCCGTGCGGCTCGACGTGCCGCTGGGCGTCGATATCGGCCACGGCAAGGATTGGGGCGCGGCCCACTAGGGTCTGGACCCATAAAGTGGATTCCCAAGCTGCTGTGGATGTGATTCAAGCTCTCTAAAGGAGAGCGAGGATGGCTGGTGAGTTTTGGTTGAGCGATGAGCAGTTTGAGCGGTTGCGGCCGCTTTTGCCGAACGACACGCGCGGGGTAGCGCGGGTGGATGACCGGCGGGTGATTTCGGGGATTGTGCACGTGCTGATCAGCGGCTCGCGCTGGTCGGATGCGCCGTTATGCTACGGTCCGAGAAAAACGCTCTACAATCGCTGGGTCCGCTGGGCGAAGAAGGGCGTGTGGCAGCGCGCCTTCGAGACGCTGGCGGCCAGTGGAGGTCCGCCTGCTGAGTTGATGCTCGACAGCACCTGGGCCAAGGCGCACCGTTCGGCCACCGGCGGAAAAGGGGGGCGCAGGCCAACGCCATAGGCCGCTCGCGAGGCGGCCCCACGACCAAGCTCCACGCGCTGGTCGACGGGCTGGGGCGGTTGGTTGCCTTCCTCATCACGCCGGGTCAGCGCGGCGATGCGCCGGTCGCCGCCGAGTTGATCGGGCGGGCCCCTGCCTCCGCCATGCTCGCCGCCGATCGCGCCTATGACAGCGATGCGCTACGTCAGATGCTGATCGCACAGGGCACCACGCCGGTCATCCCCAACGCCCCATACCGCAAGCGCCTCCACCCCTTCGACCGCAACGCCTACAAGCGCCGCAACCTCGTCGAGCGCGCCTTCTGCCGCCTCAAGGACTTCCGTCGCATCGCAACCCGCTACGACAAACTCGCCGCAACATACCAAGCCGCCATCAGTCTCGCCGCCATCATCATATGGTGGTTATGAGTCCTGACCCTAGCCGAGCACCCCAGCGCTGCCCAGCACCGCGAGCGTCAGCACCTCGGGCGCGATCGCGGTCATCGGGACGATCTGCACCGGGCGTTCCATCCCCACCAGCATCGGCCCGATCGTGGCGTTGCCGCCCAGTTCGCGCAGCAGCTTGGCCGACAGGTTGGCCGATTGCAGCCCCGGCATGATCAGCACGTTGGCCGGCGCCGACAGCCGGCTGAACGGGTAGAGCGCCATCACCTTGGGGTTGAGCGCGGCATCGGGCGCGAGCTCGCCCTCATACTCAAAGCCGGGCTGCTGCTGGTCGAGGATCTGCACCGCGTCGCGGATGCTCTCCAGCCACCGGCCCGGCGGGTTGCCGAAGGTGGAATAGGACAGGAAGGCGACGCGCGGCTCATGCCCCAGCCGGCGCGCGACCCTGGCGGTTTCGCAGGCGATATGCGCCAGCTCGCTGGCGCTCGGCCGTTCGTTGATGGTGGTGTCGGCGAGGAACACGGTGACGCTCTTGCCGATCATCGCGTGGATGCCGAACGGCACCTCGCCCGGCCTGGGGTCGAGCACCAGCCGCACCTCGCGCATCGACTGGGCGAAGGTGCGGGTCATGCCGGTGACCATCGAATGGCCGTGCCCCAGCGCCACCAGCAGCGCGGCAAAGACGTTGCGTTCCTGGTTGACCAGCCGGCGCACGTCGCGCTCGGTATAGCCGCGCCGCTGCAACCGTTGATAGAGGAACGCGACCATCGCCGGCACATGGGGGGAATCGGCGGAGTTCTGGATCTCGAACGAATCGGGGTCGTCGACGGCCAGCTCGATCAGCTTCTCCCGCACCGCGTGGGTTCGCCCGACCAGCACCGGGGTGCCGTAGCCGAAGTCCCGGAACTGGATCGCGGCGCGCAGCACGACGCTCTCCTCCGCTTCGGCGAAGACCACCCGCCTGGGATCGCGCCGCGCATCCTCATAGACCTTGGTCAGCACCGCAGTGGTCGGGTTGAGGCGGGCCTTGAGCGTGGTCCGGTAAGCCTCCAGATCGGCGATCGGCGCCTGCGCCACCCCGCTGTCCATCGCCGCGCGGGCCACGGCGGCGGAGACGGTTTCCATCAGCCGCGGATCGAACGGCGCGGGGATGATGTATTCGGTGCCGAAGCGCTGGTCGCGGCCATAGGCGGCGGCGACCTCCTCCGGCACCCGCTCGCGCGCCAGCTCGGCGATCGCCTCGGCGGCGGCGATCTTCATCTCCTCGTTGATCGTGGTCGCCCGCACGTCGAGCGCGCCGCGGAAGATGAACGGGAAGCCGAGCACGTTGTTGACCTGGTTGGGGTAATCGGATCGGCCGGTGGCGATGATCGCGTCGGGGCGCGCCGCCCTGGCCTGTTCCGGCAGGATCTCGGGCACCGGATTGGCCATGGCGAAGATGATCGGGCGGGCCGCCATCCGGGCCACCCATTCCGGCTTTAGCGCGCCGGCGGCGGACAGGCCGAGGAAGATGTCGGCGCCGACCAGCGCCTCTTCCAGCGTGCGCGCATCGGTATCGACGGCATGGGCGCTCTTCCACTGGTCGAGGTCGCCGCGCCCGCGATGGATGACGCCGCTGCGGTCGCACATGATGACATTGGCGTGGGGCACGCCCATCGCCTTGATCAGCGCGGTGCAGGCAATCGCGCTGGCGCCCGCGCCGTTGACCACCATCCGCGCATCGCGCAGCGAGCGGCCGGTCAGGTGGCAGGCATTGATCAGCCCGGCGGCGGCGATGATCGCGGTGCCGTGCTGGTCGTCATGCATCACCGGGATCTTCATCCGGTCGCGCAGCGCCTGTTCGATGATGAAGCATTCGGGCGCCTTGATGTCCTCGAGGTTGATGCCGCCGAAGGTCGGCTCCATCATCGCCACCGCTTCTATGATCGCCTGCGGATCCTCGCTGTCGAGCTCGATGTCGATGGCATCGACATCGGCGAAGCGCTTGAACAGCGCCGCCTTGCCCTCCATCACCGGCTTGGAGGCCAGCGCGCCGAGATTGCCCATCCCCAGGATCGCGGTGCCGTTGGAGATCACCGCCACCAGGTTGGAGCGCGCGGTGTAGATCGCGGCGGCGGCGGGATCGGCGGCGATCGCTTCGACCGGCGCGGCGACGCCGGGGGAATAAGCGAGGCTGAGGTCGCGCTGCGTCGCCATCGGCTTGCTGGGCACGATCTCCAGCTTACCCGGCCGGATCGTGCTGTGATAGAACAGCGCCTCGCGCGCGGTGAAGCTGTCGGTGGGACGGTCGGTCAAGTGGACGGCTCCCCTTTCGCGCCGGCCCCTAGCCTGCGGTGGCGGATTGCGAAAGCGCTGCGGCGCGGATTTCCTGACGCGACCCGGTGGCGAAACGCCGGGCTATTCCTCGAGCTCCACGTCCCAGTACAGCCAGTCGCGCCAGGTTTCGTGCAGGTAATTGGGCGGGAAGCTCTTGCCGTGCTGCTGCAGCTGCCAGCTGGTCGGGCGGATCGGCTGGACCAGCGGCCGCATCTGCGCCTGGCGGGGCGTGCGGCCGCCCTTCTTCATGTTGCACGGCGCGCAGGCGGTGAGGATGTTCTCCCAGGTGGTGCGCCCGCC
>JACIYY010000010.1 GCA_014359685.1 Porphyrobacter sp.
CCGGGCTGGGCCTGCTGCCCGGCGTGGGCCGGCGCAGGCTGATCGAGGAGGGGCGGGCGATGGAGGCCGAATTGACGCTGGATGATCTTGCCGCAGGCTTCTGGATCGGCAACGCGTTGCGCGGCCTGACCCGCGCGGTGCTGCTGCCATGAGCGCGGCTCTGCTGAGCCCGGCGCTGCGGCGCATCGCCGCCTCCCCCACCACCGCCATGACCGATCGCGCCAGCGCGCTGCGCGAGGCCGGGCGCGACATCATCTCGCTGTCGGTGGGGGAGCCGGACTTCGCCACCCCGCCGCACGTGATCGCGGCCGCCAAGGCCGCGCTCGATGCCGGCGCCACCCGCTACACCCCGGTCGCCGGCACCGCCGCGCTGCGCCGCGCGGCCGCGCTGCACTTCGGCCGCGATCTCGGCATCGCCGCCGATCCCGAGGCGATCGTCGTCACCGCCGGCGGCAAGCAGGCGATCTTCGAGGTGCTGGCCGCCACCGTGGGGGAGGGAGACGAGGTGATCGTGCCCGCGCCATGGTGGGTCAGCTACCCGCAGATGGTGCGCTTCGCCGGCGGCACCGTGGTGCCGCTGCCGACCGCAGCCGATACGGGCTTCCACTTCACGCCCGAGGCGCTGGAGGCGGCGATCACGCCGCGCACCCGCTGGCTGCTGCTCAACAGCCCCGGCAATCCCACCGGCGCGGTGTTTCCGGCGGCGCTGCTGGAGGGCGTGGCCGAGGTGCTGCGCCGCAATCCGCAGGTCCTCCTCCTGTCGGACGACATCTACGCCCCGCTGATCTACACCGGCGCGCCGCACGCCACGCTGGCGGCGCTGTGCCCCGATCTGGCGGAGCGGGTCTGCACGGTCTCGGGCGTGTCCAAGAGCCACGCGATGACCGGCTTTCGCATCGGCCTCGTCACCGGGCCGGGCTGGCTGGTGGAGGCGATCACCCGCCTGCAATCCAATGCCAGCGGCAATCCCTGCTCGATCAGCCAGGCCGCTGCCGTGGCCGCGCTGGAAGGGCCGCAGGATTTCCTGGTCGAATGGCGCGAGACCTTCCGCCGCCGCCGCGATCTGGTGGTCGCGGCAATCAATGCGGTGCCCGGCCTCTCCACCCCGGTGCCCGATGGCGCGTTCTACTGCCTGGTCGATGCCGCGCCGCTGATGCACCGCTTCGGCGGCGATGACGGGGCGCTGGCGCTGCATCTGCTGGAGCATGGCGTGGCGGTGGTCGCCGCCAGCGCCTTTGGCGGGCGGGACGGCTTCCGCATCAGCTTTGCCGCCGGGGAGGACGTGCTGGCCGAAGCGATGCGGCGGATCGCAGGGG
>JACIYY010000100.1 GCA_014359685.1 Porphyrobacter sp.
CGCCCGCATCGCGGGACATATTATCCAACCGGGTCAATTCTCGATGGAAATCCCGGGTCAACTCTCAGCGGAAATCAACATGCAGACCCCAAATTCACCGGTCACGTCAATGAACCGGGTGCCAAAACCGTAGCGCTCGCCGAAGCCGACCAAGCGGTCGTTCAGATGGGAAATGACTACCGCTGCGGCGGCCAAGAACCGCAGCCACTGGACGGTGACGAGCGTTTTTGCGTCAGGCGCAGGTCCGGCAACGAGCGAGACCAGCCGTGAGAGATGGGCCACCGTGGTTCCTCATTAAGACGAGCCGATTGCGGACCTCGCCCACGCGAGTCCTCCCGTTGTAGCGTGCCGAGACGCCAGGCAGCGCAAACAGCCATTATGGATTCTGCCAGACTACGAAAGCGCGCCGCCGCTCTATTGTAAACGAGCTTTGGCGGCTGTCCGTCGGTCATGTCCCAGGACGGAACAGGTATATGTCGAAATAGGCGACGATAACCAGAATAGTAGAGGAGCTGTCATGCCCGCAACCGCGCCAGGGCAATCTCCGCCGACTGCGTCCCGGATCAGCCGAGACCTGCAAATCCATAGCTCATCGCGTGCGGCCTGCGGTTCGTGCTTCGGGGACTTCCGTACGCCTCCGGCGCCCCGGACCCTTCACGGACCACGCCCGGCAGGGATTCCCTCCCAAACTCCAAGCGTTGCGCCTGTTCGCCTGTTCGCCTGTTCGGCCTATCGGGCGCCGACCGTCTCCCCGGCGAGTGCGGCGCGGACCGCGTCGAGCGCGGCCTCGGCCTTGTCGGCATCGGGGCCGCCGCCCTGCGCCATGTCGGGGCGACCGCCGCCGCCTTTGCCGCCCAGCGCCTCGACGCCCGCGCGCACCAGCGCGACCGCGTCGAAGCGGGCCGTGAGATCGTCGGTCACCGCCACGGCGATGGCGGCGCGCCCGTCATTGACCGCGACGATTGCCGCCACGCCCGAGCGGATGCGCTTCTTCGCCTCGTCAAGCAGGCCGCGCAGCGCCTTGGCCTCCATGCCGTGGAGCACCTGCCCGGTGAAGGTGGTGCCGGCAATCGCCTGATCGGCCATGGCCGGACCGGCACCGCCGCCGGCGCCCAGCGCGAGCTGTTTCTTGGCCTCGGCCAGCTCGCGTTCGAGCCGGCGCCGGTCCTCCAGCACGGCGGCGACGCGGGCCGGCGCTTCGTCCGGCGCGACCTTGAGCTGGGCGGCGAGCGATTTCAGCGTCTCCTCGCGCCCGACCAGCCATTGCCGGGCGGCCTCCCCGGTCAGCGCCTCGATCCGGCGGACGCCCGAGCTGACCGCGCTTTCGGACACGATCCGCAGCAGGCCGATGTCGCCGGTGGCGCGCACATGGGTGCCGCCGCACAATTCGACCGAATAAGGGCGCCCCGCCCCCCCGGCATCGGCCCGGCCCATGGCGAGCACGCGCACCTCCTCGCCATATTTCTCGCCGAACAGCGCCATCGCGCCGGCGGCGATCGCCTCCTCAGGGCTCATCAGCCGGGTGGTGACCGCCTCGTTGTGGCGGATTTCGGCGTTCACCTCGGCCTCGATCGCAGCGATCTGCTGGGGCGTCAGCGGCTGCGGGTGGGAGAAGTCGAAGCGCAGGCGGTCTTCTGCGACCAGCGAGCCCTTCTGCGTGACATGATCGCCCAGATGGTTGCGGAGCGCGGCGTGCAGCAGGTGAGTGGCCGAATGGTTGGCGCGGATCCGCTCGCGCCGCTCCTCGTCCACGATGAGGTGGACCGTGTCGCCGACAGCGATCGTGCCGGTGACGATGCGCCCGTGATGCGCGTGCAGCCGGCCGAGCGGCCGGGTGGTATCGGCCACCTCCACCAGCAGGCCGTTTTCATGGCTGATCGTGCCGGAATCGCCGGCCTGTCCGCCGCTTTCGCCATAGAACGGCGTCTGGTTGGTCAGGATGGTGACCTCGCTGCCGGCCTCGGCCCGCGGCACCTCCGCCCCATCGACCACCAGCGCCACCACCCGGCCATCGCCGCGATGGGCGGAATAGCCGGTGAACTCGGTCGCGCCCTCGCGCTCGACGATGTCGAACCACAGCTCGGCATCGGCAGCGGCGCCCGATCCCTTCCACGCCGCGCGCGCGGCGGCCTTCTGCTGTGCCATCGCGCTGTCGAAGCCGGCGCGGTCGACATGGATGCCGCGGTCGCGCAGCGCGTCTTCGGTCAGGTCGTAGGGAAAGCCGTAGGTGTCGTAGAGGCGGAACGCCGTTTCGCCGGGCAGGCTGTCACCGGCCGAGAGCCCGGTCGCCGCCTCGTCCAGAAGCCCCAGACCCTTGTCGAGCGTCTGGCGGAAGCGGGTCTCCTCGCGCTCCAGCACCTCGGCGATCAGAGTCTGGGCGCGGGGCAGTTCGGGATAGGCCTGGCCCATCTCGCCCACCAGCGCGGGGACCAGCCGGTGCATCAGCGGATCGGCCGTGCCCAGCAGGTGCGCGTGGCGCATCGCCCGGCGCATGATCCGCCGCAGGACATAGCCACGCCCTTCATTGGCGGGCAGCACGCCATCGGCGATCAGGAAGCTGGTGGAGCGCAGGTGATCGGCGATGATCCGGTGGCTGGCCACCGTGGCACCGCTCGCGCGGGCGCCGACCGCGTCCTCGCTGGCCTCGATCAGGCGGGCGAAGGTGTCGGTCTCGAACACGTTGTGGACACCCTGGAGGACGCCGGCGATGCGCTCCAGCCCCATGCCGGTGTCGATGCTGGGGCGCGGCAGGTCGCCGACAATGGCGTCGTTTTCCTGCATGTGCTGCATGAAGACGAGGTTCCAGATCTCGACGAAGCGGTCGCCGTCCTCCTCGGGCGAGCCGGGCGGGCCGCCAGCGACCTCCGGGCCGTGATCCCAGAAGATCTCCGAGCACGGGCCGCACGGACCGTCCGCGCCCATGGCCCAGAAATTGTCCTTGGTGGCGATGCGGATGATCCGATCCTCGGGCAGGCCGGCGATCCGCCGCCACAGGCCGGCCGCCTCGTCATCGGTGTGATAGACGGTGACGCACAGGCGATCGGGCGCGAGGCCCAGCTCGCGAGTCACCAGCCCCCAGGCCAGCTCGATCGCGCGTTCCTTGAAATAGTCGCCGAAGCTGAAATTGCCCAGCATCTCGAAAAAGGTCAGGTGCCGGGCGGTGTAGCCGACATTGTCGAGATCGTTGTGCTTGCCCCCGGCGCGCACGCATTTCTGGCTGCTGGCCGCGCGCGGGGCCGGCGGCGGCTCGAGACCGGTGAAGACGTTCTTGAACGGCACCATCCCGGCATTGACGAACATCAGCGAGGGATCGTTGTAGGGCACCAGCGGCGCGGACGGCACGACACGGTGAGCGCGCGCGCCGAAATAATCGAGGAAGGCCCGGCGAATGTCGTTGGTGGAGTGCATGGGCAAGGGATTAGGGTGCAGCCCCGGCGGCGACAAGCGGATTAACCCGTTCACTGCCGCCACTAGGCCCGATCAGGCTCTCGAAACCCGTGCGCCGCTGCCGCTCAACCTTCGTCGTCCCCGGCCTCATCGGCCGCGCCGGAACCGGTCATCATCTCCTCGGCCACCTTGTCGGTGCGGGCGCGGATCGCCGCCTCCAGCCGGCCGGCGACATCGGGGTGGTCCTTGAGGTACTGCTTGGCGTTCTCGCGTCCCTGGCCGATGCGGATGCTGTCGTAGGAGAACCAGCTGCCCGACTTCTCCACCAGCCCGGCCTTGACGCCAAGGTCGAGGATCTCGCCGATCTTGCTGATCCCCTCGCCATACATGATGTCGAATTCGACCTGCTTGAAGGGCGGCGCGACCTTGTTCTTGACCACCTTCACGCGGGTCGAATTGCCGACGATCTCGTCGCGGTCCTTGATCTGCCCGGTGCGGCGGATGTCGAGCCGCACGCTGGCGTAGAATTTCAGTGCATTGCCCCCGGTGGTGGTCTCCGGATTGCCGTACATCACGCCGATCTTCATCCGCAGCTGGTTGATGAAGATGACCATGCAGCGCGAGCGGCTGATCGAGCCGGTCAGCTTGCGCAGCGACTGGCTCATCAATCGCGCCTGCAGGCCGACATGGCTGTCGCCCATCTCGCCCTCGATCTCCGCGCGCGGGACCAGAGCGGCGACCGAATCCACCACCAGCACGTCGATCGCGTTGGAGCGCACCAGCGTGTCGACGATCTCCAGCGCCTGTTCGCCGGTGTCGGGCTGGCTGACGATCAACTCGTCGACGTCCACCCCAAGCTTCTTGGCGTAAACCGGATCGAGCGCGTGTTCGGCATCGACGAAGGCGGCGGTGCCGCCGTTCCGCTGCGCCTCGGCGATGACGTGCAGCGCCAGCGTGGTCTTGCCCGAGCTTTCCGGGCCGTAGATCTCGATCACCCGCCCGCGCGGCAGACCGCCGATGCCGAGCGCGATGTCGAGGCCGAGCGAGCCGGTCGAGATCGCCTCCACCTGCATCGCCTCGCGGCTGCCCAGCCTCATCGCCGAGCCCTTGCCGAAGGCGCGGTCGATCTGCGCCAGTGCTGCCTCGAGTGCCTTCTGACGGTCCAAGCTCTTGTCCTTCGTGACCAATGCGAGTTCTGCTGCCACCGTGACGCCTCCGAATTCTGCCTGGGGATTGCAAGCGCAATCTTCGCCCGCACCGGGTCTAGCGCATTCCAACATCCGGAACAAGTGGAGAACGAACGCGCTGCCTCAGCCGCGCTCCAGCCGCAGCACCTCGCCCACCTTGCTGGCGATCTGCGCCACGCTGAACGGCTTGGGGAGGAAATGCATCCCCTCGATGTCGATCTCGCCGCGCAGCTGGGATTCGGCGTAGCCGGACATGAACAGCACCGGCACGCGCGGGGCCAGCTCGCGGATCGCGCGGGCCATTGCGGGGCCGTCCATGGTCGGCATCACCACGTCGCTGACGATCAGATCGAAGCCGTCCGGATCGGCGCGCACCGCCTCCAGCCCCTCCTCGCCATCGGCGGCGGTGACGATGGTATAGCCCTGCCGCGCCAGCGAGCGCTCGGCCACGGCGCGGACCATGTCCTCGTCCTCGACCAGCAGGATCCGCCCGCCGCCCGACCATTCGCCGGCCTGTTCGGCCTCGCGCTCGGGCCTGCGCGCGTCCTCCTCGCCGCCCTGATAGACGGGCAGGTAGATGGTGAAGCGGGCCCCGCGCGTGCCGTCGCCATGCTCGACATTGGTGGCGAAGATGAAGCCGCCCGATTGCTTGACGATGCCATAGACGGTGGACAGGCCAAGCCCGGTGCCCTTGCCCTGGTCCTTGGTGGTGAAGAACGGCTCGAAGATCTTGGCCTGGAATTGCGGCGGGATGCCGCCGCCGGTGTCCTCCGCGATCAGCGCGGTGTAATCGCCGGGGGGCACGATGTCGCTGCCGCCGGACCGGCGGATATCCTCGGCGGCGACGCGCCGGGTGGAGAACACCAGCCGCCCGCGCGCCTGGTCGCCGCGCCGGGCCTGGATGGCGTCGCGGGCGTTGACGGCGAGGTTGACGATCACCTGCTCCAGCTGGCGCGGATCGGCGCGCACCGGGCCGAGGTCGCGATCGTGGTGCGTTTCCAGCGTGATCTTGGCGCCCAGCAGGCGTTTCAGCAGCTGGCTGACCTCCGCGATCACATCGGGCAGCTGGAGCACCTGCGGCTGGAGGGTCTGCTGGCGGGAGAAGGCGAGCAGCTGCCGCGTCAGGCTGGCGTCGCGGGTGGAATTGGCCTTGATCTGCTGAATATC
>JACIYY010000101.1 GCA_014359685.1 Porphyrobacter sp.
GGGAGGTGCCGATCGCCGGCCCCGGCGGCGGCTGGACCGCGCGGGTCCAGCGCGCCGGCGCGGCGGAGGATCACCTGATCTGGCGCTTCGTCGCCGCCGCGCCGCCCGACCGGCTGGCCGGCATCGGCGCCGACCTCACCGGAGCGCTCGCCCCGGCGCTGGCCGCCGCCGGTATCGCCACGGCGATGGTCGCGCCCGATGGTGCGATCCTGTCCGCCAGCCCGGCCTTTGCGCAGCGCGCCGCCGGCGATGCAGGCGCCGACCTCGCCGGGCAGGACTTCGTCGCCCTGCTGCGCGGCGACGATCGGCAGCGGGTCCACTTCGCCCGCGAAGGGGCCGAGGGCAGCCCGCAGGCCGTGGTGCCGGTGCCGCTCGGCGAGCCGCCGGAGGATGCGCCGGTGCTGATGCTGCTGCTCGACGGGCCGACCTGCTTGCCGGAATGGGGCGGCGAGGCGCCGGGGCAGGCGGTGCAGATCGAGGCGCTGCTCGGCCAGCTGCCGCTGGGGCTGGCGATGACCGACCGCGACGGCCGGTTCCTATTCGCCAATGCCGCCTTCCTGCGCGCCGCGCGCGTGCCGGACGGGCAGCTGCCGCCATTCCCGTCCGATCTGGTGGTTCGGCAGGACAAGAGCGCGATGGTCAACGCCGTGCGCCGCTTCGCGCAAGGCGCCCCGACCGCCGGCGATGTCACCGTGCGGCTGCGCGGCGATGCCGCAGAATCGGTGGTGGTGGGTCTTGCCGGGGTGCGCGGCATGGGCGAGGCGGCGGTGCTGCTGAGCCTGACCGACAGCAGCGAGGAAACGCGGCTGCGGCGCCAGGTCGCGCAGGCCAGCAAGATGCAGGCGGTGGGGCAGCTCGCCGGCGGGGTGGCGCACGATTTCAACAACGTGCTGACCGCGATCATCGGCTATTGCGACCTGATGCTGCTGCGCCACCTGCCGGGCGACAGCGACTATGACGATATTCAGCAGATCAAGGCCAATTCCACCCGCGCCGCCAGCCTGACGCGGCAGCTGCTCGCCTTCTCGCGCCAGCAGACCCTCCAGCCGCAGGTGCTCCAGCTGCCCGATGTGATTGCGGAGGTCAGCCAGTTGCTGAAACGCCTGCTG
>JACIYY010000102.1 GCA_014359685.1 Porphyrobacter sp.
GCTGGCCGGCATCGGGGAGGCAGTCTCGGCCGCCGCCCCGTCAGCCCCGCAAACCGCTCCCCCGCCCCCGTCCGCGCGCGCCCCCGCCGAAGCGGAGCCGCCGCCGGCGCGCGAGCCCGAGGCGAGCGCCCCAGCCCCAGCCCCAGCCCCAGCCCCAGCCCCAGCCCCAGCCCCAGCCCCAGCCCCAGCCCCAGCCTCGCCTCCGCCCCCTGAAGCACCCGCCGCCGCCACCGGCGAAGCCGACGAATTGCTGCGGATAAAGGGGCTGGGGCCGAAGCTGGCCGAACGGCTGCACGCGCTGGGCGTGACCTCGCTGGCCCAGATCGCCGCCTGGGACGATGCCGAGATCGACCGCATCGACGCGCAGCTCGGCCGGTTCCAGGGACGCATCCGCCGTGACGACTGGCGCGAGCAGGCGCGGCTGCTCACCGCTGGCGACCGGGCGGGCTACGAAGCGCGATTCGGCCGGCTCTGAGCGCGGGAACCCGGATCGCTGCCACCTGTTGGAAAGGCCCCGGAACCAAGATTGCCCTTGAGCATAGTTGATGTATGTTGGAGAGTATGAACAGCGAGCGGCCGGTCGTGCTGGTGGTGGAAGATGAGTTCATCATCGCGCTCGACCTGTCCGAAACCGTCCGTGAACTCGGCTATGCGCTCGAAGGGCCGTATGCCGACAAGGAGAACGCCTTCATCGCGATCGACCGCCAGATGCCCGATTGCGCGATCCTGGACGTCTATACCGGCGACGGCGAGGTGTTCCCGCTGGCCGATGCCCTGACCGAGGCCGGGGTTCCGATCATCTTCCATTCGGGCCATGTCAGCGTCGAAGAGGTTCGCCGCCGCTATCCGCAGGCGCTGGCCTGCACCAAGCCGTGTCCGCCCGGCCGGCTGGTCGAGTTGCTGAACAAGGCCGTCGCCCGCGCACGCTCGCCGCGGTGACACGACAGGCGGCGGCGGGCCGGATGCCCGCCCCTGCTATTCGATGATGTCCGCGATATCGTTGGAGCGCCAGGGGTCCGGCAGTTCCCCTTGCGGGCAATGCTGCATCGTGACCGCGTGCCCCCCTTCCGATTCGATCCGGAACCGGGTCGGCGTGGCGATGGCATAGGTGGCGGTGCTGGTGGAGACCTCCTCCGGCGTTCCCCAGGCGGGTCCGCCCGACGAACAGCGTTCGGTCACGCGGAAGCGGTTGCCGCCCAGCGGTTCGACCGCGGTGAAGTCGCAGGGCACGCGCGACGTGTTGATCCCGGTCCGGCGCAGCAGGCTGAGCGTGGCGTTGGACGCGTCCGAGCACGCGATGTCGGCCGGCACGTAGAAGCCCAGCTCCAGCGGCAGCGCCGCCATGGCTGCGTCACCCGACGGGGGAGCGACCGGCTCCGCCGGCGCAGCGGCCGCTGCCGCTTGCACCTCCCCGATCGGCGCCGCGGGCGCGCCGGCTGGCAGCGTCGCGGCGGAGCTTGCCGAAGCCTCGGCCCGGCCGGCCGGAGCGGTTTCGTCGGTGTTGCTGCACGCGGCCGTCACGGGGGCGAGCAGGAGGAGGCACAAAAGGCGCATACCGGTTCTCCCGAGGACCGCCGGAACCAGGATGAGCAGCCGTCCTCCTTCGCCCTGATACGCTATCGGCCTGCGCCTGTCACCAGATGCGGGCACGCTCTGGCGCAGGCGCGGGCGGTCCACTAGGGAAGGCTTCAGAGGATACGCCAAACGGGAGCACGACAGCGATGAGTCACACCGTCTATCCGGTGCCGGAGGAATGGGCTGCGACCGCCCTGATCGACGCCGCAGCCTATCAGGAAAAATACCGCCGGTCGGTGGAAGACCCTGACGGCTTCTGGCGCGAGGAGGCGCGCCGGATCGACTGGATCCGCCCGTTCACCCGGGTCAAGGACACCAGCTTCGACCGGGCCGATTTCTGCATCCGCTGGTTCGAGGACGGCACGCTCAACCTGTCGGCCAACTGCCTCGACCGGCACCTCGCCACGCGCGGCGACACGCCGGCCATCGTGTGGGAGCCGGACGATCCCGCCACGCCATCGCGGACCCTGACCTATCGCCAGCTGCACGAGGAGACCTGCCGCTTCGCCAATGCGCTCAAGGCCAGCGGGGTGGGGCGCGGCGACCGGGTGACGATCTACCTGCCGATGGTGCCAGAAGCGGCGGTGGCGATGCTCGCCTGCGCGCGGATCGGCGCCATTCATTCGATTGTCTTTGCCGGCTTCTCGCCCGAGGCGCTGGCCAACCGGATCGAGGATTGCGGCAGCCGCATCGTGCTCACGGCCGATGAAGGGCTGCGCGGCGGCAAGCGCGTGCCGCTCAAGGCCAGCGTCGATGCGGCGCTGGAGAAGGTGTCGGTCGACCGCGTGATCGTGCTCCGGCACACCGGCGCTGCGGTCGCGATGGAGGAGGGGCGGGACCTGTGGTGGCACGATGCCATCGCCGACCAGCCGGCCCAGTGCCCGCCCGAGGAGATGGGGGCGGAGGATCCGCTGTTCATCCTCTACACCTCCGGCTCCACCGGCAAGCCCAAGGGCGTGCTGCACACCACCGGCGGCTACGCCGTGTGGGTCAGCATGACGCACGAATACACCTTCGACTATCGCCCCGGCCAGGTGTTCTGGTGCGCGGCCGATGTCGGCTGGGTCACCGGCCATTCCTACGTCGTGTATGGCCCGCTCGCCAATGGCGGGACGACGCTGATGTTCGAAGGGGTGCCCAACTACCCCGATTTCTCCCGCTTCTGGCAGGTGATCGACAAGCACCGCGTCGAGATCTTCTACGCCGCCCCCACCGCGCTGCGCTCGCTGATGCGCGAGGGCGACGAATGGGTCACCCGCACCAGCCGCGCCAGCCTGCGGCTGCTGGGAAGCGTCGGCGAGCCGATCAATCCCGAGGCGTGGGAATGGTATTACCGGGTGGTGGGCGAGGGGCGCTGCCCGATCGTCGACACCTGGTGGCAGACCGAGACCGGTGGCCAGATGATCACCCCGCTGCCCGGCGCCACCCCGCTGAAGCCCGGCAGCGCCACCAAGCCGATGTTCGGGGTCAAGCCGGCGCTGGTCGATGCCGAAGGCCATGTGCTGGAGGGCGCGGCCGAAGGGGCGCTGGTCATCACCGACAGCTGGCCGGCCCAGATGCGCGGCGTCTATGGCGATCCGGAACGGTTCTTCCAGACCTATTTCACCACCTATCCCGGCACCTATTTCACCGGCGACGGCTGCCGCCGCGATGCCGATGGCGATTACTGGATCACCGGCCGGATCGACGACGTGATCAACGTTTCGGGCCACCGCATGGGCACGGCCGAGATCGAGAGCGCGCTGGTCGAGCACGATGCCGTGGCCGAGGCAGCGGTGGTCGGCATGCCGCACGAGGTCAAAGGGCAGGGCATCTACGCCTATGTCACCACCACCGCCGGCACGCAGGACACCGAGGAGCTGCGCCGCGAGCTGGTACAATGGGTCCGCAAGGAAATCGGCCCGATCGCCACCCCGGACGTGGTGCAGTTCGCCCCCGCTTTGCCCAAGACCCGCTCCGGCAAGATCATGCGCCGCATCCTGCGCAAGATCGCCGAGAACGACACCGGCAATCTCGGCGACACCTCGACGCTCGCCGATCCGGGCGTGGTGGACGATCTGCTGGCCAACCGCCCCGGCCGATGATCCCCGGTCCGCGCGGAGCTCATGCGCAGGCGGGCCGCCGAGCCCCTCGGCGCTGATCCGCGCGGACACGGGAGAGGGCGATGACCGACGCGCCGGCAATGGATTTCGGGGAGCGGCCCGACACGCTGGAGGCGATCGGCGTGGCCATCCAGGCCTGCCGCCGCTGCCCCATCGGCGATCTGGAGAACCGCGCCGTGATGGGCGAAGGGCCGCGCGACGCGCCTTTGATGATCGTCGGTGAGCAGCCCGGCGACCAGGAGGATGTTCAGGGCCGCCCCTTCGTCGGCCCCGCCGGACAGGTGCTCGACGCGCATCTGCGGGCCGCCGGGATCGAGCGCAGCGATGCCTATCTCACCAATGCGGTCAAGCACTTCAAGTTCGTTCGCCGGGGCAAGCGCCGCCTCCACCAGACGCCCACCGCGCGGGAGATCGACATCTGCCGCTGGTGGATCGAGGGCGAGCGGGCGATCGTGAGGCCCCGCCTGGTGCTGGCGCTGGGCGCGAGCGCGGCGCGCGGGCTGCTCGGCAGGACGGTCGGGATCGCCAAAGCGCGCGGCACGCCGCACGCGCTGGAGGACGGCAGCGAACTGTGGGTCACCGCCCACCCGTCATACCTGCTGCGCCTCGACGGCGCCGACCGTGCCGAGCAGGAGGGCCTGTTCGCCGCCGATCTGTCCGCCGTCGCCGCGCGTCTGGCGGAGCTGGTGGCCTGACCGGTGGAGGGGCGGCCCTCCCACCGCTTCGATGCCGATCGCGTGATCGTCGGCCTGCTGATCGCCGCCGCGCTGGTTCTGGCCGGGCGGGTGTGGCTGGCGGAGAACCCGCAGGCCAATCCCTGGGCGCCGCTGAGCCTCGACGATCCGCCCGGCTGGGCGACCCGCCGCAAGCTGGCCGCGCTGCGCGAGGATCCGGCCGAATGCCGCGCGGTGCTGGAACGCAGCGGAATCGCCTTCCGCGCGCTCGATCCGGCGGGGGAGGGGGCGTGCCGGCGAGAGGACCGCACGGTGCTGGCCGATGCCCCGTTCAGCCCCGGCCAGCCGGTCGCCACCTGCGCCATTGCCGCCGGCACCGAGCTGTGGCTGCGCCAGGGGGTGCAGCCGGCCGCGCGCGAGCGGCTGGGCGCAGACGTGGCGCGGATCGAGCATCTGGGCACCTTCAGCTGCCGCCGGATCGGCGGCGGCACCACTGGGCGATGGAGCGAGCACGCCACCGGCAACGCCATCGACATCGCCGCTTTCGTGCTGGAGGATGGCCGCCGGATCAGCGTCCTGCGCGATTGGCACGGCGAGGGTGAGGAGGGGGAGGGGGAGGCCAGCGACGAGGCAGCCTTCCTGCGTGCCGTGCGCGATGCCGCCTGCGGAACCTTCGGCACCGTGTTGTCGCCCGACTACAACGCCGCCCATGCCGACCACTTCCACCTCGATCAGGAGGCGCGCGGGCTGGGCGGGGTGTGCCGATGAACCGGCCTCAGCCGGTCAGGTGCTCGATCAGGATCTTGCTGCCGAGGCCGATCAGCACCAGCCCGCCCACTGCCTCCGCCGCATTGCCGGCCCGCGTCGGCACCCGGCCGCCGAGCAGATAGGCGGCAAAGGACAGCACCGCCGTCACGCCCCCGATCAGCAGGCAGGCGACCGCGACCGGTGCGGCGAAGGCGTCGAGCGCAATGCCCGCGACGGCCGCGTCGATGCTGGTGGCGATCGCCGCCAGCAGCAGCGTTGCCGCCCGTGAGCCGCGGCCGGGTTGCGGCACGGCCCCTTCGGGCGCGGCGCGCGCGGCCAGGATCATGCGAATGCCAAGGGCACTCAGCAGCACGAAGGCGACCCAGTGGTCGATCTGCTCGATCCGCGACGCGAAGGCGCGCCCCAGGCCCCAGCCGACCAGCGGCATCGCGCCCTGCGCGATCCCGAACGCTGCCGCCGTCGCCAGCGCACCGCCCGGCCGGGCGCCGGCGACCGCGCCGCGCACCAGCGCCACCGCACAGGCATCCATCGCCAGCCCCACGGCCAGGAACAGCAATTCCAGCATTGGACAGCCCTACGATCGGGCGCGGCGAACGATCCGACCGGTCACACCGGTTCCAGCGCGTAGCCGGCCGAGCGGACGGTGCGGATCGGATCGCGCGAATTGTCGAGCGCGATGGCCTTGCGCAGCCGGCGGATGTGGACGTCGACGGTGCGCTCCTCGATCTCGCTGCCCGTGCCCCACACCGCGTCGAGCAGCTGGCTGCGCGAGAACACGCGGCGCGGATGCTCCATGAAGAACTTGAGCAGGCGGTATTCGGTCGGCCCGATCTGGAGCTGGCGGCCGCGCCGCTCGACCCGGTGGGCGACCGGATCGAGCTTCATGTCGCCGGCCTCGATCGTCTCGCCGGCCAGCGCCGGGCGGACGCGGCGCAGCACGGCGGAGACGCGGGCCAGCAGCTCGCGCGGGGAGAACGGTTTGGTGACATAATCGTCAGCGCCGGTCTCCAGCCCCCGGACCCGGTCGTCCTCCGCCTCGCGCGCGGTCAGCATGATGATCGGGACATGGGCGGTGGCCTTGTCGCGGCGCAGCCGGCGGCAGACCTCGATCCCGCTGGTGCCTTCGATCATCCAGTCGAGAATCACCAGATCGGGCGCATCCTCGCTGGCGAAGACCAGCGCCTCGTCCCCATCGGCGGTCACCCGGACCTCGTACCCCTCGTTCTCGAAGCGATATTCGAGCAGCTCGGCGAGCGCGAGGTCATCTTCGACAAGAAGCAGCTTCGGCGCGGACATCTGGACCCCCCTGCGGCGCGGCAGCGGATCGCCGCTGCGCGCCTGACCTGCCCCATATGACGGAACTGCGACAGTGATATGTCAGCGACGCGGCCTCAGCGCTCGATATCGGTCGGGTAGCTGCCGACGGCCGCAAAGTGGACCATTTCCGCCACATTGGTGGCATGATCCCCGATCCGTTCCAGATTGCGGGCGACGAACAGCAATTGCGCCGCGCTGCTGATCGTCGCCGGGTTCTCCACCATATGGCTGACCAGATTGCGGAACAGGCTGTCATAGAAGGCATCGACCTTGGCGTCGCGCTCGATCACCTCGCGCGCGAGCACCGGATCGCGGGCGGCATAGGCGGTCAGCACATCGTGGACCATCTCGGCCGCGACCTCGCCCATCGCCGGCAGCAGGGTCAGCGGTTCGAAGCGGCTGCGCCCTTCGATCCGGCCGACCCGCTTGGCGATGTTCTTGGCATAGTCGCCGATCCGTTCCACCACGCCGGCGATCTTCAGCGCGGCGATGATCTCGCGCAGGTCGCCGGCCATCGGCGCGCGCAAGGCGAGCAGCCGCACCGCCATCGCGTCGACCTCGCTTTCCAGCATGTCGAGCTTCTTGTCGCGCGCGACCACCTGCTGCCCCAGCTCGTCATCGCCGCTGATCAGCGCTTCGAGCGCTTCCTGGATGGCGAGTTCGGCTAGGCCGCCCATTTCCGCGATCAGCCCGCGCAGGCGGGTGATGTCCTCGTCGAACGCCTTGACCGTGTGATCGACCATCAGCCGTAGCGCCCTGTGATATAGTCCTGCGTCCGGGTCTCTCGCGGAGTGGTGAAGATCTGCGAGGTTTCGCCGTACTCGACCATGTGGCCGAGGTGGAAGAAGGCGGTCCGCTGCGATACGCGCGCGGCCTGCTGCATCGAATGGGTGACGATGACGATGGCGTAGCGGCCGCGCAGCTCGTCGATCAGCTCCTCGATCTTGGCGGTGGCGATCGGGTCGAGCGCCGAACACGGCTCGTCCATCAGGATCACCTCCGGCTCCACCGCGATGGCGCGGGCGATGCACAGGCGCTGCTGCTGCCCCCCCGACAGCGCGGTGCCCGAATCCTCGAGCCGGTCCTTGACCTCTTCCCACAACCCGGCGCGGCGCAAGGAGCGTTCGACCACCGCGTCGAGATCGGCCTTGCCTTCCGCGAAGC
This sequence comes from Porphyrobacter sp., assembly GCA_014359685.1. Classification (GTDB taxonomy): domain Bacteria; phylum Pseudomonadota; class Alphaproteobacteria; order Sphingomonadales; family Sphingomonadaceae; genus Croceibacterium. The sequence continues at coordinate 7,601 of JACIYY010000102.1, forward strand.
CGTGGATGCGCGGGCCGTAGGCGACATTCTCGTAGATCGACTTGGGGAACGGGTTGGGCTTCTGGAACACCATCCCGACGCGGGCGCGCAGCTGGACCACATCCATGCCCGATTCGTAGATGTCCTCCCCGTCCAGCTCGATCCGGCCCTCGACCCGGGCCGACGCGATGGTGTCGTTCATCCGGTTGAGCGTGCGCAGGAAGGTCGACTTGCCGCAGCCCGACGGGCCGATGAAGGCGGTGACATATTCGGTCGGGATGTCGATCGACACGGCGTCGATCGCCTTCTTCGTGCCGTAATACACCGACACGTCGCGCGCGCGCATCTTGGGTTCGGCGTTGGAGATCGGATTGGTCACCATGTCTTCTCGAAGCGGTTGCGCAGGTAGATGGCAAGCCCGTTCATTACCAGCAGGAATGCCAACAGGACGATGATCGCGGCGCTGGTGCGTTCCACGAAGCCGCGATCGACCTCGTCCGACCACAGGAAGATCTGCACCGGCAGGACCGTGGCCGGGTCGGTCAGGCTATCGGGCGGAGTGGCGACGAAGGCGCGCATCCCGATCATCAGCAGCGGGGCGGTCTCGCCCAGCGCGCGGGCCATGCCGATGATGGTGCCGGTGAGGATACCCGGCAGCGCCAGCGGCAGGACGTGGTGGAACACCACCTGCACCGGAGAGGCGCCGATCGCCAGCGCGCCGTCGCGGATCGACGGCGGCACCGCCTTGATCGCGTTGCGACCGGAGATGACGATCACCGGCATGGTCATCAGCGCCAGCGTCATCCCGCCGATCAGCGGGGCGGAGCGCAGCGAGGGGAACAGCGTCAGGAACACCGCCAGCCCGAGCAGGCCGAAGATGATCGAAGGGACCGCAGCCAGATTGTTGATCGACACTTCGATGAGGTCGGTCCAGCGGTTGCGGGGGGCATATTCCTCCAGATAGAGCGCCGACAGCACCCCGATCGGGAAGGCCAGCGCCAGCGTCACAAGCATGGTCAGGATCGAGCCCTTGAGCGCGCCCCAGATCCCGGCCAGCTGCGAATCGGTGGCATCGGAGCGGCTGAGGAAGCCAAGGTCGAGCCGCTCCGCCAGCACGCCCTCGGCGGCGAGGCGGCGGGCGAGCGGCTGGAGCGCGGCCTGCCCGTCACCGGCGAGCGCGGCCGAGAGGTTTTCGCTGGCGGGCAGGATCAGCTGGGCATCGCGGTCCAGCAGGGTGGGATCGTCGATGATCTGTTCGGCCGCGACCCGCCAGGCATCGGGGCTCAGCTCGTCGGCAGCCTCCTCGCCCAGCGTCTCGCGGGCGAAATCGTCGATCACCTCGGGCAGGCCCTGGCTCTCCAGCGCGCGGATCGCGGCCCCTTCGCTGTCGAGCCCTTGCGGCAGGGCGAGGCTCACCTGGCTGAACGCCACCGGCACCTTCAGCGTGGCGCGCTGGAACCCGCCGATGCCGTTGATGGTCATCGTCACGAGCAGGAACAGCAGCACCGCGACCGAAAACAGGATCGCGCCAAGCCCGGCGAGCCGGAAGCGCCGTTCGGCGGCGTAGCGCTGCCTGAGCCGCCGTTCGAAGCCGGGCGTGCGGGTCAGTTCGACCGATCGGGGCACGGGATTACTCATAGGCTTCGCGGAACCGCTTGACCACGCGCAGGGCGATGAAGTTGAGCGCCAGCGTCACCAGGAACAGCACCAGACCCAGTGCGAAGGCGCTGAGCGTCGCCGGATTGTCGAAGCTGCCTTCGCCGGTGAGCATGGCGACGATCTGGAAGGTGACGGTGGTCATTGCCTCCAGCGGGTTGGCGGTCAGATTGGCGGCGGCGCCGGCGGCCATCACCACGATCATCGTCTCCCCGATCGCGCGGCTGATCGCCAGCATCACCCCGGCGACGATGCCCGGCAGAGCGGCCGGCAGCAGCACCCGGCGGATCGTCTCGTTGGTGGTGGCGCCCATCGCCAGCGATCCGTCGCGCATGGCCGACGGCACGGCGGCGATCGAATCGTCGGCCATGGAGGAGACGAAGGGGATGATCATCACCCCCATCACCAGCCCGGCGGCGAGCGCGCTTTCGCTGGAGGCGTTGTCGATCCCGATGGCGATGGCCGCATCGCGGATCGCCGGGGCGACGGTCAGCGCCGCGAAATAGCCATAGACCACGGTGGGCACGCCGGCGAGGATCTCCAGCGCCGGCTTGAGCACGCGACGCCAGCGCGGATCAGCATATTGGGTCAGATAGACCGCGCTCATCAGCCCCAGCGGGATGGCAACGATCATGGCGATGATCGCACCGATATAGATCGTCCCCCAGAACAGCGGGATCGCACCATAGCGGCTGGGATCGGCGGATTCCGCCGGGCTCATCGGGTCCGGCCCCCAGCGCGTGCCGAACAGGAAATCGGCCGGGCTGATCATGCCGAAGAAGCGCACCGATTCGAACACCAGGCTGACGAAGATGCCGAGCGTGGTCAGGATCGCCACCAGAGAGGCCAGCAGGAGCAGCGCCATGACCGTGCGTTCGACCTTGGTGCGGGCGCGGAAATCGGGCCGCAGGCGCAGGAACGCCCAGGCCCCGCCGGCAAAGGCGATCACCAGCGCGGCGATCAGGCCGATCAGGTTGAAGCGGCTCAGCGCCTCGCGATAGGGGGCGACGAGGCGCTGCGCGTCGGGGTTGAACACCGCCGGGGCGGCGCCGGTGGCGACCGCGCGGGCCTCTGCCAGCATGGTCTCGCGTTCGAGCGCGAAGCCGGGCAGGTCGGCGGCCGCGGGGTTCGCCAGCACCGATTGTTCGACCAGCATCGGCTGGACCACGCTCCACAGCACGGCGAAGGCCAGCATCGGCAGCACCACCCAGAAGGCGACATACCAGCCATGGTAGGACGGCAGCGCCGCGAGGCGCGTGCCCGGATTGCTGCGCTTGAAGCTCCACGCGCGGGCGCGCGCGGCGAGCCATGCGATCAGGCCGAGCCCGAGCGCCAGCAGGATGAGGAAAGCGGGCGACATGCCGGGTGGCGCCTATTGCAGGTCGGCGGCGGTCAGCGCCGGGAACTCGGTCGCCGCCGTGGCGTAGCGCGCGGCCTGATCGGGCGGGCTGGCGACCAGCCCGATATCGGTCAGCGGCCCGCCGGGGCCCCACGAATCCGCCCATTCGGCGATGAACGCCCGCAGCCCCGGAATGGCATCGAGATGCGCAACCTTGACGTAGAGATAGAGCGGCCGCGCGCCCGGATAGGCGAAGCTGGCGATGTTCTGATAGGTCGGCTCCACCCCGTTCATCGGCAGGCCCTGAACCCGGTCGGCGTTCTCCTCAAGATAGGAATAGCCGAACACGCCGATGGCGTTGGGGTTGCTGCTGATCTTCTGGACGATCAGATTGTCCTGCTCGCCCTGGTCGACGAAGCGGCCGTCGCTGCGGATCTGGGTGCATATCTCCTCGAACCGCTCCTCGTCGCTGTCCTTCAGCGCGGCCATGCGCGGATCGGATTCGCAGCCGGGCAGCAGCACCAGCTCCTCGAACGCATCGCGCGTGCCGGAGGTGGAGGGGGGGCCATAGACCAGGATCGGCAGGTGGGGCAGCGACGGATCGACGTCGCTCCAGCGCTGCGCGGTCTGCGCTTCGCCATAAGGAGTCTCGGCGAGCGCGCGATAGACGATCTCGGGCGTCAGGTTCATGCTGATGCCGCCCTGCGCGCTGGCCAGCGCGATCCCGTCGAGCCCGACCAGGATCTCGGTCACATGCTCGACCCCGTTGGCGATGCAGGTCTCCAGCTCGGCCGGCTCCATCCGGCGCGAGGCATTGGCGATGTCGGGGGTGTTGGCGCCCAGGCCCGCGCAGAACAGGTTGATGCCAGCGCCGGTCCCGGTCGCCTCGATGATCGGCGATTTGTATTCGGGGTGGGAGCGGGCGAAGTTCTCCGCCACCACCTTGGCGAAGGGATAGACGGTGGACGAGCCGACCGCGCGGATCGAATCGCGGGTCCCCGTCTCGCCGCAGCCGGCAAGCGCAACGCAGGCAGCGAGGGCGCACAGGACAGGCTTCAACGGGCGGTTCATCGCATCAGGTCCCGGTTGCGAGTGGATCGTGCGGAGGGCCGCTCCGCCCCATCGAGCAGGCGATCCGTGAAGAAGCGTGCGACCGCCCCGATGTCGGCCTTATGCGTCAGCTTCATGACATGGCGCCTTCATGACATGGCGCCGTCACGCCGCGCGCTCCTCCTCGCGCTCCACCATCGGCAGCCGGACGGTGACCACCGTTCCCTCCCCCTGGCGGCTGGTGATGTCGAGCCGGCCCCGGTGGCGTTCGACGATATGCTTGACGATGGCGAGGCCCAGCCCGGTGCCGCCGGCGGCGCGGCTGCGGCCCGGATCGGTGCGATAGAAGCGGCGGGTCAGATGCGGGATGTGCTCGGGCGCGATGCCTTCGCCCTGGTCGCGGACGGTCAGCACCGCCATGCCGCCCTCGCCGCGCGCGAGATTGACCTCCACAGGGGTGCCGGGCGCGCCGTATTTGCAGGCATTGTCGACCAGGTTGCGGACCAGCTGTTCGAGCTGGTTGTGATCGCCGCGCACCACCAGCTGCCCGTCGCGCTGGCCCAGCCGCAGCCGGTCCTGCCGTTCGTGCCCGGCGCCGTCGCGGGCGGCCTGTTCGACCAGCAGGCCCAGCTCGACCCGTTCGCGCGGGCGATCGTGCCGCTCCGCCTCCACCCGCGACAGCGACATCAGGTCGGTGACCAGGCTTTCCAGCCGCCGCGCCTCGCGCAGCACGGTGGCGTGGAAGCGCGCGGCGCGGCGCAGGTCGATGCTCTCGCCCGCCTCCACCAGCGTTTCCATGTAGCCGATGATCGAGGCCAGCGGGGTCCGCAGCTCGTGGCTGGCATTGGCGACGAAATCGGTATGGGCGCGGCTGACATCGGCCTCGGCGGTGCGGTTCACCAGCTCGATCAGGCTGTAGCGTTCGTCGATCCGCTGGCGCGACATCTGCCACGAGCTGCGCGGGCCGGTCAGCCCTTGGATGGTGGCGCTGCCGCTGCTGTCGCGCGACAGCAGGTCGACGGCGGCCGGGTGGCGGAAGGCGACGCGCGCATCCTGACCCAGCACATGGGTGCCGATCGCCTCGCGCGCGGCGGCATTGGCGACGATGATCCGCATCCCGTCGAGCATCAGGACCGGCAGGCCCGAATGTTCGATCATGTCGCGCATGCCGGTGCGGGTCAGCTGCACGCCTTCCTCGGCGATGCGCGGCGCGGCGGCGGGGGGCAGCGGCGGCACGACCAGCCACAGCGTCGCGATCCAGATCGCCAGCGTGCCGGCGACCAGCCAAGGGCTGATTCCGCCGGCGACCAGAACCGCGCCCGTGGCGAGCGCGATCAGGATGCCGGCGATGGGAAGCCTCCGTCCCTCCATTGCCGATGGCGTAACCCGCCCGCTACCGCGATGCCAG
>JACIYY010000103.1 GCA_014359685.1 Porphyrobacter sp.
CAGATCCGTGCCGATGCCGGCGCGGCGCTCCGCGCGCCCGATACGGTCGCCACGCCAACGCTCCTGCACGCCTTCGAGCTGCCGCCCGAGAGCATCGACGAGGCGGCGTCGAGGCGGGTTTTTGCCGCCGCGTCGTCGGCATCGGATGGGTGGCGCGGTGCGGCGCTGTTCCTGCAGGAGGGGAGCGATCTGGTCCCGCTCGGTTCGACAGGACTCCGCCGGAGCATCCTTGGCACCATCGGCGCCGACCTGCCGCCCTCGCCCGCGCTTGTCCTCGAGCGCTCTGCGAGCCTGGAGGTTCAACTCGCCGCCGCCGACCTCGACCTCGGCGAAGCAAGCCCGGCGATGATCGCGGGCGGAGCCAACCGGGCGCTGATCGGCGAGGAGATCGTCCAGTTTGCCCGCGCCGAAAGCCTGGGCGGCGCGCACTGGCGCCTTGGCGGGCTGCTGCGGGGACGCGGCGGCACGGAGGCGCAGGCGAGCCTGGGCCATCGTGCCGGCGCACCCTTTGTGCTGATCGACGGCCCCTTGGTGGCGCTGGACAGCGCACGGCTCGCGGGACCGGACCCGGCGACGCTGGCCGCGCTCGGGCTGGGGGATTCTGTGACCGTCACGGCGGAGATCGCCAACCCCGGATTCAGCGTGCGGCCGATGATGCCGGTCCACTCCCGCGCGGCCGCTCCGACGCAGGGTGGCGCGGCGTGGACCTGGACCCGGCGCGCCCGCGGCGCATGGGGATGGCTCGACCAGTTGGAGACCCCCTTGGGCGAACCCGTGGAAGCCTATGCCGTCGGCCTGGGACCGGTCGATCAGCCGGTTGCGAGCTGGGAGCTCGACCAGCCGCGCATCGAGCTGGCCGCCGGGACGCTGGCAGACCTGCGCGCTCGCCACCCCGGCCAGCCGCTGTGGGTGCGGCAGATCGGGCTGCACGGCCTCTCCGACCCGCTGCTTTTGACGATCCTCGGCTGACGCCAACCGGAAGGTATGACGATGAACGAACCGCTGACTATCCCGTCGCAAAGTCCCCGCTTCGGCCTGCCATTGCTGTTTTCCGGCCAGGCCCAGAAGGAGTTCTACGTCAACGAGGCGCACAGCCTGATCGACATGCTGCTCCACCCCGCGATCGAGGGCGAGGCCGCCGCGCCGCCCGCCTCGCCCACGCCCGGCGCCTGCTGGCTGGTGGCCACTAATGCTACCGGCGAATGGACCGGCCATGCGGGGGAGATCGCATCCTTTCAGGCCGGCACATGGCTGTTCGCCATGCCGCAGGACGGAATGCGCGTGTTCGACCGGTCGAGATTGCAGGCGCTGGTGTATCGTGGTGGCTGGGTCCGGCCCGTGGCGCCCGATCCGGTTGCCGGCGGAGACACCGTTGACGTTCAGGCGCGCACCGCGATCGAACAGCTGGTTGCAGCGCTGATCGCCGGAGGGATCATTGCGCCGCCCTCTGCGTAGGGTATGAGAGCCGGCGTGCTGCTGGCGATCAACCGCGCAAAGGACCGTGTCATGAAGCTGCTGCCGCTTTCCGCCCTCGTCGCCAGCCTTGCCCTCGCGGGCTGTCAGACGATGGACGAGGCTCCGGCCAGCCTGGTCGGAGAGGCAAGCCTGATGGCCGCCAATGGGACGCCGGCGGGAACCGCTCGGCTGTTCGATACCGGATCGGAGGTGACCTTGTCGGTTTCGCTGTCCGCCCTCCCGGAAGGGACGCATGGCGTGCATCTCCACACCACAGGCGCGTGCGAAGCGCCCAGCTTCACCTCGGCCGGCCCCCACCTGAACCCGGCGAACCGCCAGCATGGCTTTGAAAACCCGCAGGGGGCGCATCTGGGCGACCTGCCGAACGCCATGGTCGATGCGTCGGGCAATGCGACGGTCAGCGCGACGTTGCACGGCACCCCCGCCACAGTCCTCCAGCAGATCTTCGATGCCGATGGGACCGCCGTGGTGGTTCACGCCACCGCAGACGATTACCGCACCGACCCGGCGGGCAATTCCGGCGGTCGCATCGCGTGCGGCGTGCTGACCCGGGCCTGACCTGAGCCCCGCGCGATCTACGCCTCTGCTGCGTAGCGGGTGGGATCGACCAGTCCGGCCTCGCTGAAGCCCTTGCGCCGCAGCCGGCAGCTGTCGCATAGCCCGCAGGCGAGGCCCTGCGGTGTCGGGTCATAGCACGACCAGCTCATGCCCGGGTCGAGGCCGAGCCGATCCGCTTCCGCCGCGATCCGCGCCTTTCCCCAGTCCTGCAACGGGGTATGGATGGTCAGCCCCGCGCCCTCCACACCCTGCCTGGTCGCCAGCCCGGCGGTGTCCGCAAAGCTGCTGATGAATTCGGCGCGGCAGTCGGGATAGCCGGAATAGTCGAGCGCGTTGACCCCGATGACGATGTCGGATGCGCCGACCGCCTCTGCCCAGGCCAGCGCCAGCGAGAGGAAGATGAGATTGCGAGCCGGCACATAGGTGACCGGAATCCCCGGCTCCACACCGCCCTTGGGAACCGCCAGCGCGCTGGTCAGCGCCGATCCGCCGAACTGCCGCAGGTCCAGCGGCAGGACGATATGCCGCGCCGCGCCGAGCGCTCGGGCTATGGCGGTCGCGGCGTCGATCTCGCACCGATGGCGCTGGTTGTAATCGACCGTCAGCGCGTGCACCGCAAAGCCCGCCTCCCGCGCCAGGCCAGCGGCGACCATCGAATCGAGCCCGCCCGAGAGCAGCACAACGGCCGCCGGGAGATCGTCGCGCGTCATCGCGCCGCCGCTCCCCGGCGATCGGCCGAGGCGACCTGCGCCGCGATCAGCACTGCCCGCTCCGCCGCCCTTCGGCGCGGATCGCGAAGGGCCGGCCACCCTCCATCCCCTGACTGCGGATCTGGACCAGGCCAGGGCTTTCCCGCCGGATCTCGGTTCGCCCGAAGTTTTCCCCCCGGCACGCATATTGGATCACCACCCGCGTCGGCTGATCCTCGATGACGTAGCGCCGGCAGGGCTCTCCGGGATGCTGGATCTGCAGCAATTCCGTTCCGCGACGCAGGCAGATGCGCCGGTCTGTCTCCACCGCGCCATCGTCGATACGTAGCGTCCAGCCGCCGCGCTCCAGCGTGGAGAGCATCGCAAGGCGCTGCGGCAGAGCCCGGGCGGCCTCGACCGACAGTCCGGCAGCGCAAAGCGCCAGCACCCCCAACCCGCAACGGCCCAGCTTCGTTGCGATGCCCCCCGACCACACAAGCCCAAGCCACTCTGCAGGTTTCATCTGCTCACTCCCCGATGGGAAAGGTGCGGGAACAGAAGGCACAATCGACGAGGATGATCCCGTCCTCGTTCTGCATATCGCGCCGCTCTTCTGCGGGAAAGCGCGCCAGCAGGGTCCGGTAATAATCGAGCGAGCAGCGGCAGCCGCGCGACAGCGCTGCCATCGGATGGATGCGGACCTCGCGCTCTTCGTGGAACAGGCGCCAGATCAGCTCCTCCAGCGGCAAGCCGGGATCGACCAGCTCCTCGTGCCGCACGCTCTGGCCCATGGCCGCGACGTGCTCCCATTCGGGATGGTCGAGCCTGACGTGCAGCCGCTCGCGCCCTTCCTCCCCTTCCGCCAGATGCTGCAACAGCACCCCGCTGGCGATGCAGCCCGCGGCGCTCGCGCGCACCGCGCTGCGGATCAGCGTCGGCGTCTGTTCGCTCTGCGCGAAATAGGTTTCGACCGCCTCCGACAGCGAGGCGCCGGTCAGCGGGACGATCCCCTGGTATCGCTGCCCGGTCGCGGCGAGATCGAATGTCACCGCCAGAAAGCCTTCGCCGAACAGCGCATCCAGTGACGGGTTGGCCCCGAGCCCGGCAAACCGCTGCGCGTCATGCTTGACATAGCCGCGCAGCTCGCCGTCCCGATAGTCGCACACCAGGAGCTCGACGATCCCGCCATTGGTCTGCGCCTGGATCGTCAGCTGGCTGCCCTCCTGCTTGATCAGCCCTCCCATCAGCGCGGTCAGCACCAGCGCCTCGGCCAGCAGGTGCTTGATCGCCGGCGGGTAGGAATGCGCCGCGAGGATCGTGTCGAGCACCGGGCCGAGCCGCACTGCGCGGCCGCGTGCGTGCTTGTCCGGGATGCTGAAGCCGATGATCTGGTCGAGCTGGACCTGCGGGTCGGTTTGGTGGGCTGTTCGCATTGGCCAGATATGGGCAGCCGGCAGCGAAATGTCAGCGCTGCTCAGCCGAGTTGGCCCAGGCACCAGCGCAGGATCGATTTCTGCGCGTGGATGCGGTTCTCCGCCTCGTCGAATACCGCCGATTGCGGGCCTTCGAAGACCCCGGCGCTGACCTCCTCGCCGACATGGGCGGGCAGGCAGTGCAGGAATATCGCATCGGGACGCGCGCGCGCCATCAGCGCCTCGTCCACCCGGTAGGGGGCCAAAGCGGCAAACTTGTCCTCGCCATGGGCATGGCCCATCGAGAACCAGGTGTCGGTGACGACCACGTCAGCCCCCTCCGCCACCGCCGCCGCATCCTGCGACAGGGTAATCCGCGCCCCGGAATCCTGCGCCAAGGCGACCGCCGCCGGATCGGGGCGGTAGTCGTCGGGCGTCCCCACCCGGATGTTGAAGCGCATCAGGCCGGCGGCCTCGATCAGCGAATGCAGCACGTTGTTGCAATCGCCCAGCCACGCGACCTCCAACCCCGGCAGAGCCTTGCCGCGCTCCACCACCGTCAGCAGGTCGGCGACGATCTGGCACGGGTGCGAGCGGTCGGTCAGGCCGTTGATGACCGGCACCGTAGCATAGCGCGCCAGCTCCTCGATCTTCGCGTGATCGTCGGTTCGCACCATGATGATGTCGGCCATCCGGCTGAGCACGCGCGCGGTGTCGGCGATCGCCTCGCCCCGCCCGATCTGCGTCGCCGCCGCTTCCAGCGTGATCGCGCCGCCCCCCAGCTGACGCATCGCCACATCGAAGCTGACACGCGTGCGGGTCGAGTTCTTCTCGAAGATCATCGCCAGCACGTGCCCGGCCAGCGGCGAATCCGCATCAGGCCGACCCTTGGGCCAGCCGGCGCGCGCCGCCTTGCGGTCCTGCGCGTCGTTGATCATCGCAGCGATCGCATCGCCGCCGGCATCGCCGAGATCGAGAAAGTTGCTCGGCGCCCTCATGCCGCCCGGCCGATCGCGAAATCGGCTGCGCCGCTCGACAGGCGGTCGAAGAACTCCTCGATCTCCGCCTCGCCGATCACCAGCGGCGGCACGATGCGCAGCGTGTTGTCGCCGGCCGCGACGGTCAGCAATTGGTGCCTGTCGCGCAGATGCTGCATGAAGGGACGCGGATCGACCTTCATCCGCAGGCCGATCATCAGCCCCATCCCGCGCACGCCGGCAAACAGGTCGGGGTAATTGCCGATGAACTGCTCCAGCCCGGCGCGGATCCGCTCCCCCTTGTCGCGGACATCGGCGAGGAACGCCTCGTTGGCGACCGCGTCGAGCACCGCCTGACCGGCGGCCATCGCCAGCGGATTGCCGCCATAGGTCGATCCGTGGCTGCCGAAAGTCATGCCGCGTGCGGCGCGCTCGGTGGCGAGGCACGCCCCCAGCGGGAACCCGCCGCCAAGGCCCTTGGCGGTGGCCATGATGTCGGGCTCGATCCCATATTGCTCATAGGCATACATCGTCCCGGTCCGCGCCATTCCGGTCTGCACCTCGTCCAGCACCAGCATCAGATCGTGGCGGTCGGCCAGCGCGCGCAGGCCCCGGAGGAAGTGCAGCGAGGCCGGGCGCACCCCGCCTTCGCCCTGGATCGGCTCGACCAGAAAGCCTGCCGTGTGCGGGCCGATCGCCGCCTCGGCCGCCGCCAGATCGTTGAACTCGACATAGCGGAACCCCGCGAGCAAGGGCGCGAATCCCTTGTGCATCTTGTCCTGGTTGGAGGCGCTGATCGTCGCCATCGTGCGGCCGTGGAACGCATTGGCGAAGGTGATCAGCTCGTACCGGTCACTGCCGGCCGACTGGTGATAGGCGCGCGCGGTCTTGATCGCAGCCTCGACCGCCTCGGCCCCGGAATTGGTGAAGAACACCGTGTCTGCGAAGGTCAGCGACACCAGCCGCTGCGCCAGCCTCTCCCCCTGCGGGCTGCCATACAGGTTCGACACATGCATCAAGGTCGCCGCCTGCCGCTGGATTGCGCCGATCAGCCCCGGATGCGAATGGCCGAGCAGGTTGACCGCGATGCCGGCGGCGAAATCAAGATAGCGGGTGCCGTCCTCGGAGATCAGGTGGCAATGCTCCCCGCGCACCGGCCGCACGTCGCAGCGGGGATAGACGGGCATCAGCGGGGAGATGGTCATCGCATGCCTCCGGGCAGGGGCGTTGGGGGATGGGACGTCAGGGGGCGGGTCTTGCAAACGACAAAGGCGGCCCCGTCAAGGGCCGCCGGTGCGTCTGTCCGGTGTGAAGCCCGCCGGGCGCGATGGCCCACGAACATGCGGCCGGTCCGGCGTGGCGCCGGTCTGGCCGGACGGTCAGTCCTGGACAGGGACGAGATTGACCGCCGAATATTTGCCGCGTCGATCGACCTCCAGATCGAACTGGAAGCGGTCCCCTTCGTTGATCCCGGGCAGTCCGGACCGCTCCACCGCGCTGATATGGACGAAGGCGTCTTCCTTGCCATCGTCGCGGGTGATGAAGCCGAAGCCCTTCATCGCATTGAAGAACTTGACCGTCCCGGTCGCCTTGTCGCCGGTCAGCTCGCGCTGCTGCGCTGCCGGCTTCTGCTGCACGGGAACGACATCGCCGACCACCTGCAGGTCGGCTGCGGAGATCTTGCCGCCGCGATCGACGAGGTTGAACGCCAGCTCCTGCCCTTCGGCGAGGCCTTCCAGCCCGGCGCGCTCGACCTGGCTAATATGGACGAACACGTCCTCCCCGCCCTCGTTGCGCTGGATGAAGCCGAAGCCCTTTTGCGCATTGAAGAACTTGACCTTGCCTTCGCCGGTGCCGACCACCTGGGCCGGCATCCCGCCGCCGGCGCGCGGTGCGCCGCGGCCTGCGCCGCCGCCCGGGCCGCCGAAGCCGCCGCTGCGCGGTGCGCCGAAGCCGCCGCGTTCATCGGGCCGGCCGGCTGGAGCGAATCGGTCACCCCCGCCGCTTCCCGACCGCCAGTCATCCCCGCCGAAGCGCGGCGGACCTGACTCCGCGAAGGGGTCGAACCCCTCATCCCCGAAACCATCCCGCTTGTCGCGTCCGCGGCCGCGACGGCCTTTATCGTAACCCATGAACTGAACGTACCTTATACTCTCGCCGTCACCAACACCGCCGGCCTGATCGGGCCAACCGGCACAAAGCGCAGGAAATGCCCCGCCACTCCGGGCCTGCTATACCCCATATTGGCCGCCGGTGCGAACGATTTAAGCCCGCGATGCGAACCGCACCGGGTCCGCATGGCCGGCGATGGCCGGATGGGGCCTCTTGCCTCGGCAGGTCGGTTGGGCAAGAAGGCGCGCGATGGACATTCTTGCGCTCCTCTCCGACCCCGCCGCCTGGGCGGCTCTGCTGACTCTGATCGTTCTGGAGGTGGTGCTGGGGATCGACAATCTGATCTTCATCGCCATCCTGTCCAACAAGCTGCCGCCCGAACAGCAGGCGCTCGCCCGGCGCGTCGGCCTCGGCCTTGCGCTGGTCATGCGGATCGGCCTGCTGATGCTGATCGGCTGGCTGGTCACCCTGGAAACGCCGCTGTTCGACCTCGGCATCGCCGGCAGCCCCGGCGAATACGGGCAGCCGACCTTTGAGACCGCATTCTCAGGCCGTGACCTGATCCTGTTGATCGGCGGGCTGTTCCTGCTGTGGAAGGCGACCAAGGAGATCCATCACACGATGGAGCCGATGGAGCAGTCGGGCGAGATCCTCGACCGCAATAAGGGCGTGGCGCAGATCACCTTCGGCGCGGCCATCGCCCAGATCATCGCGCTCGACATCGTGTTCTCGATCGATTCGATCCTCACCGCCGTCGGCATGACCGATCAGATCCCGATCATGGTCGCTGCAGTTGTCATCACCGTAGGCATCATGCTCGTCGCCGCCGATCCGCTGGCCCGCTTCATCGAGCACAATCCGACGCTGGTGATGCTGGCGCTGGCCTTCCTGGTGATGATCGGCCTGGTGCTGATCGCCGACGGATTCGGCTTCCACGTCCCCAAGGGCTACATCTACGCCGCGATGGGCTTCTCGGGCGGGGTGGAGATCCTCAACATCGTCAAGCGCAGACGCCATGCGGTGGCCGCTCCCGGCGCGGCCGAAGCCACGCCATGACCCGGTTCCGGCCGCTGACCGACAGCGTCTCGGTCAGCTCGCAGATCGACGCCGCCGACGTGGCAGAGGCGGCGCGCCTGGGCTTTGCCATGATCGTCAACAACCGCCCGGAGCGCGAATCGCCCGACCAGACGCCGGGCGACGTGATCGCCGAGGCGGCACGCGCGGCCGGCCTGTCCTATCGGGCGATCCCGGTGACCCATTCCGGCTTCAGCGGGAATCAGGTCGACGCGCTGATCGAGGCACTGGATCGGGCGGAGGGGCCGGTCCTGTGCTATTGCCGCTCGGGCACCCGCTCGGCCCTGCTATGGGCGCTCGCCTGCGCCCGCCGTGGCGAGCAGCCCGATGCAATTGCGCAGCGCGCGCAGGCCGCCGGCTACGACGTCTCGGCCATCCGCCCGCTGCTGGACATGTTCGCCACCCGCGACTGAGCGCCGCCGGCGCCGCGCTGCCTCCGCCGGCTTGCCCACCTGTCGCGCACAGAAAAAGGGCCGGGAGATTGCTCTCCCGGCCCCTTTTGCTGTCGCGGTGAGGCGATGGCTTACATGCCCGAGCCCGGACCGTAGGTGATTTCCACCCGGCGGTTCTGCAGTTCACGCACGCCGTCGGCGGTGGGAACGCGCGGATTGGCCTCGCCGAATGCCTCGCTGGTGATGCGCGCGGCAGGGATGCCCTTGCCGGTCAGGTAGTTGCGCACACTCTCGTTGCGGCGCGCCGCGAGGCCGAGATTGTACTGCACCGTGCCCGAGCGGTCGGTGTAGCCGGCCAGCATGATCGGCACCGTGCCGCAATTCCCATAGGCTGCGATCGCGCTGTCGAGGATCGTTGCGGCTTCCGGCGTGATGGCCGACTTATCCCAGTCGAAGAACACGATGTAGGGCCCCTGGTTACACTGCGCGACCGGCGGCGGAGGCGGCGGAGGCGGCGGCGGAGGCGGAGGCGGAGGCGGGGCGGCGGCGGCGGGGGAGGCGGCGGCGGCGGAGCGGAACCACCCAGATTGGCCATCAGCGTGAGCATCAGCGAATGGGTCGCCGACTCGAACACGGCCCCATTCACATTGAACTGGTTGGTGTTGAAATAGCGATATTTCAGCCCGATCTCGGCGTCTTCGGTGACCGGTGCGCGCAGCGCGACAATACCCTGGTAGGCCCAGTTGTCATCGCTCTCCCCGGCGAAATCGGCCCAGGCCCGGCCGGCGCCGCCGCCGAACGAAACGCCGATACCCTGTTCACCACCGATGTCGAACATCGCGTTGGCCATCGCGGTATAGAACGTCAGCTCGCCAGGACCCTCGCCGCTTATGTCCACACCGTCGATCATGTCGACGTCGAACTCCTTGTAGGTGCCCTCCGCCTCGGCCCGCAACGGACCGAAATCGTAGCCGATGAAGGCGCCCAGATCCCAGCCATTGTCGAACTCGATCTCGGCGGTGTCCCCTCCATCAAAGATGTCGATGTCGTCCGCCGCAGCGGCGCCCATGTCGATGCCCAGATAAGCCTGGCCATCGCGCGCCATTGCCGGCGCGGCGAGTGCCGATGCCGCAACGGCCATTCCAAGCGCAATATTTCGCATGTTGTTTTCCCCTTCGAACCTGCGCACTCGGCCCTAGTGGTTACAGCCACCTGGACTGGCAACCCGATCTGCGAATTTCGCAGACCTCCTCCCTGACCGGCGCGAACCATTCCCGCGCAGCGTGCGTTTCGGCAAGCGGTGAAGCAGGATTTTGTTCCTGAGGCGAGGCCGCAGAACCCCCTACACGCTCTAAATGGCGCAGAGAGTGGCGTTTTTGCTACAGTGTGGCCGGCGGGTTGCAGCGCCCGCGCGCTCCCCGGCACCGCCGTCCGGTCGCCCGGCGCAAAGCCCTGCACCGCCACGAAAAAGGGGCCGGAGCGGTGCTCCGACCCCTGAGTGGGCGTTCGCAGGAGGAACGCAGCCGTGCAGGGCCGGAGCGCTCTGGCTCCGGCCCGAACCGGGTTACAGATTGTAGGCGCGCTCCCCGTGCTCAGCGATGTCGAGCCCTTCTGCCTCCACCGGCTCGGATACGCGCAGACCGATCAGCGTCCTGACGATCAGGCCGGCGATCAGCGTGCCGACCAGCGCCCAGACAATAGCCACGGCCACCGCGATGACCTGGGTGACGAGCTGCTCGGCGATCACGAAATCCTCGCCGCCCGGCCCGCCCAGCGCGGGCGAATAGACGATGCCGGTGCCGATCGCGCCGACGATACCGCCGATGCCGTGGATGCCGAACGCGTCGAGCGAATCGTCATAGCCCAGCGCCGGCTTCAGCCTGGCGACCGCGAGGTAGCAGATCGTCGCCGCGACGATGCCGAGGACGACCGCGCCGAACGGGCCGGAATTGCCGGCCGCCGGGGTGACCGCGACCAGCCCGGCGATCACGCCCGAGCAGAAGCCCAGCGAGGAACCGCGATGGCCGGCAAGCCGCTCCACCACCATCCAGGTCAGGCCGCCCGCGGCGGTGGCGACGAAGGTGTTGATCATTGCCAGGCCGGCGATCCCGTCCGCTTCCAGCTCCGAACCGGCGTTGAAGCCGAACCAGCCCACCCACAGCAGCCCGGTTCCGACCATGGTCAGGGTCATCGAGTGGGGCGGCATCGGCTCGGTCGGGAAGCCCTTGCGCTTGCCCAGCAGGTAGGCGAGCACCAGCCCGGAGACGCCGGCATTGATGTGCACCACCGTGCCGCCGGCGAAATCGAGCGCGCCCATCTCGAACAGCAGCCCGCCGCCCGCCCACACCATGTGCGCGATCGGGAAATAGACGATGGTCAGCCAGATGAGCATGAACAGCATGGTGGCCGAAAACTTCATTCGCTCGGCCGTGGCACCCAGGATCAGCGCGGCGGTGATCGCCGCGAAGGTCATCTGGAAGCAGACGAACACATATTCGCTGATCACCTCGTCGGAGAAGGTGGCCGCCGTCGTGTCGGGTGTCACCGCCGACAGGAACAGGTTGCCCCAACTGAAGAAGGCGTTGCCTTCCGGCCCGAAGGCGGTGGAATAGCCCCACATGATCCACACCAGCATCGCCAGCGCGGCGGTCGCGCCGATCTGGGTCATCATCGACAGCATGTTCTTGGACCGGGTCAGCCCGCCATAGAACAGCGCCAGGCCCGGCAGGATCATCAGCAGCACCAGCACCGTGGAGGTCATCATCCAGGCATTGTTGCCGGGATTGGCGACAGCGGCGACCTCGGCGGCCATCTCGGTGGCGCCGGCGATCGGGGTGCCCGCCGATTCGGCAGCGGCGGTGGCGGTATTGGTGGCGGTCTCGACGGCCTCGGCGGCCCGGGCGGCCGTCGCGGCGAACAGCGCCGCCGCCGCCGCGCCGGCACCACAAGCGATTTTGCGGATCATACTGTTACCCCCTCGTGTGATGATCGCGCTCACAGCGCGTTGTCGCCGGATTCACCGGTGCGGATGCGGGTGGTCGATGCCAGATCGAGGACGAAGATCTTGCCGTCGCCGATACTGTCGGTGCTGGCGGTCTGCTGGATCGTCTCCACCACCTGCGGCGCCAGCGCGTCGCTGGCGGCGATCTCGATCTTCACCTTGGGCAGCATGTTGGTGGAATATTCGGCCCCGCGGTAGATTTCGGTCTGCCCCTTCTGGCGCCCGAAGCCCTTGACCTCCGACACCGTCATCCCGGCGACGCCGATGGCGCCCAGCGCCTCTCGCACCTCGTCGAGCTTGAACGGTTTGATGATGGCGATGATGAACTTCATCACTGACCCCTGTTGCCCACCGGACAATCCCCGGATGGATCGGGCAGTGCAAGCAGCGTGCCAGCTGGAAAATGGGCGCCGCCAAGCGGCCTGGCGCCACAGAATCGTCACAGAACGACCCGGCTGTGCCCGGATTTTGGGCAGATGCGCGCGCCCTAGGCAGCCAGCGCCAGCGTCGCGCGCACCGGCAGATGGTCGGAGGCGACCGCCGCAATCGCGCTGTGGTGGACCTGAGCCCCTTCGCACCGCCAGTGCCGCGAATGCACGATCCGGTCGAGCGGGGCGATCGGCTGGCGGCTGGGGAAGCTGCGCCCCGGCTCCAGCACGGTCCAGCCGTCCTCGAACGCGCGCAGCGCACCGCGCTGCGGCGACCATTCGTTCAGATCGCCCATCAGCACCCCCGGGCCGCCGCGCAGCCCCGGCTCGCCGCATACCGCCGCGATCTGGCGCCGCCGCAGCAGCCCCGACAGGTCGAGATGCATTCCCACCACGCAGAACCTGCGGCCCGCCAGCTGCAGATCGGCGCACACCGCGCCGCGCGGCTCCAGCGCCGGCAGGGCGATCGGGCGGGCATCCAGCACCTCGATCCCGCGCCGGACCAGAATGGCATTGCCGTGCCAGCCGATCGAGGCCGGCCGCCCCGCAACAGGGACGATGCACCAGTGCTGTTCCTCCAGCAACTGGCGCGGCAGCACCGCCTCCCGCGCGCCGAAGCGGCGGTCGGCCTCCTGCAGCGCGACCACGTCGGCGCGCAATTCGTGCAGCACGGTCAGGATGCGGTCGGGATCGCGCCGCCCGTCGCGGCCTACCCCCTTGTGGATGTTGTAGCTGGCGAAGGTGAGCCGCAGCAGATCGTCCTGCACCCCGTTCTCGGCAGGGTCATCGGCCATGCTGCCGGCCAGTTCGGCGGCGCCGGCGGACAAGGATCAGCGCTCCTTGGTGGCGCCGAAGGCCAGCTCGGGGTTCTTTTCCTGCTGGTATCCGACGTCCCATGCGGACCGCGCCAGGAACACGGTGTCGCCGTCGCGGTCCTTCGCCAGGTTGGCGCGGTTGAAGCTAGCGAAGGCGTCGAGCGCGGCCGGTGCCCCCTTGACCCAGCGGGCGGTGGCGAAGGGCGCCGGCTCCAGCGTCGCGGCCACCTTGTATTCCGCCTCCAGCCGGCTCACCAGCACCTCAAGCTGCAGCTGGCCGACCACGCCGACGATCCACTGTGCGCCGACTTCCGGGTAGAACACCTGGATCACGCCCTCTTCTGACAGGTCGTCGAGCGCCTTGCGCAGCTGCTTGGTCTTGGTCGGATCCCTCAGCGCCACCCGCCGCAGGATCTCGGGCGCGAAATTGGGCAGGCCGGTGAAGCGCACCGTGTTCTTCTCGCTCAGCGTGTCGCCGACGCGCAGCGTGCCGTGATTGGGGATGCCGATGATGTCGCCGGCCTCGGCAGTGTCGGCGATCTCGCGGTCCTGGGCGAAGAACAGGATCGGCGAATGGACCGCGATCGGCTTGCCGAGGCCCGACGGCACCAGCTTCATCCCCCGGCGAAAGGTGCCCGAAACCATCCGCATGAAGGCGATGCGGTCGCGGTGCTGGGGGTCCATATTGGCCTGCACCTTGAACACGAAGCCGGTCACCTCGTCGCGCTCCGGCCCGATCGCTCCGCCCTCGGCCGGCTGCGGGCGCGGCGGCGGGGCATGGGCGGCGATCGCCTCGATCAGCTCGGCGACGCCGAAATTCTTCAGCGCGCTTCCGAAATAGACCGGCGTCAGGTCGCCGCTGCGGAACGCCTGCGGATCGAAGCGGGGATAGCCAGCCTGCGCCAGTTCGGCCTCCTCGGCGATCTCGGCGGGGATCGCGGGCGCGCTCTCGCGCAGCCCCAGGAACTCGCGGCTCGGGCCTTCGGGGCGGCTGACCGTGCCGGTGGCGAAATCGAGCACCCCGGCGAAGCGACCGCCCATCCCCACCGGCCAGGCCTGCGGCGAGACGTCGAGCGCCAGCATGTCGGCGATCTCGTCGAGCAGCTCGAAGCCCGCCCGGCCCTCCCGGTCGACCTTGTTGATGAAGGTGATGATCGGCACGCTGCGCAGCCGGCACACCTCGAACAGCTTGCGGGTCTGCGGCTCGATCCCCTTGGCCGCGTCGATCACCATCACCGCCGAATCGACCGCCGTCAGCGTGCGGTAGGTATCCTCGGAGAAATCCTCGTGCCCCGGCG
>JACIYY010000104.1 GCA_014359685.1 Porphyrobacter sp.
CCTTCTCGAACGCCGAATAGGCGAGGCCGGTGATCAGTGCGTAGCCGATCGCAAGATGGATCAGGATAACCAGGACAATCGCAATGATGCGGTTGCCGCTCATCTGTTGGTCAGCGTATGCCATCCAGTCCCTTCACTCCATCTCTATGCCAGCCGGGATGGCACCCGGCGTCGACTCCCAAGTCTGCCAGGCCGAAAGCCCGGCGCCAGCCTCGCCTGTCGGATCATATCCTGACAGGCGCGGCCGCGAGTTGTCCAGCACGAAGGTTCCTCCGGCAAGGCCGGGACTTGCAACAACCCCCGAAGGACCGAACCCGCTATCGTTACGCAGCGCTGCGGGTTTCGTCGGCGGCAGCTTCTAACGGGCGTATTTTGGATCGGCAATCGCTTTATCGATCGCTTGGTCGGTTCAGCGTCGATTCACGCAGGCGGCCGTGAACAGGCGCGCTGGAACTGCCGTGCGCGCCGCGGTCCGGCGGCAGAGGAGATTGCGAAATGGAGATCGGGTGCGCTGAGAGAGGCCGGACCGGGCCTGCCGGTCCGTGCCGGTCGGCGGGCAGCGCGGTGGCCACGGCGCTGGGCGCCATCTTGCTGCTCACCCCGATTCTCGCCGGCAACCCAGCCGCGGCCCAATCCGCCGGGCAATCCGTCCCACCGGCCGCCCCACCGGCCGCCCCCGCCGCTCCGGCAGGCCCCTCTTTTGCCGACCTTGCCGACCTGGTCGATGCCGCCGCCATCGTCGCGCTGGTGCAGATCCGCTCGCAGGCGACGGTCCCGCCGGACCGGGCGCCCGGCCTCGCCCCGGGATCGGTGCGGCTCTTTCTGGAGGCGCGGACCGAGGCGCTGCTGGCCGGGCGCAGCGCGGTGGGCGAATCGCTCGCCTTCCTCGCCGACCGGCAACTCGCCGATGGCCGCGCGCCGCGGCTGCGGCGGCAGCGAATGGTGGTCTTCGCCGATCCGGTGCCGGGCAGCCCGGGGCAGCTCCAGCTGGTCGCCCCCGACGCCATGCTGCCGGCCGATCCGGCGCTGGTGGAGCGGGTCCGCGCCCTGGTCGCCGCCTTCGCGGCGCCCGATGCCCCGCCGCGAGTCACCGGGGTGCGCGACGTGATCTCGGTCCAGGGCAACCTTGCCGGCGAATCGGAGACGCAGATGTTCGTGGAAACCGCGACCGGCGCCCCGGCCTCGCTCAGCGTCCTGCGCCGCCCCGGCATGGCACCGGTCTGGGGCGTGTCGTGGGGGGAGGTCGTCGATGCCGCTGCCACCGCACCCGCGCCCGAGAGCGTAGCCTGGTATCGGCTCGCCTGCGGGCTGCCGCCCAGCCTGCCCGACGACGCCTTCCTCCAGCCACCGGGGCCGGACCGGACGCGGGCGCAGGAGGATTACCGTTTCATCCTCGAGGCGCTCGGCCCGTGCGGGCGCACGCGCGGCTGAGGGGGCCCGCCGCCCTTCACCTCTAGCCAGCCGCGCCGTGCTCCCCTAACCGGCGCCCCCGGCGGGCCGCAGGCGCGTGCCGGCGAGTGGAACAACAGCAGGGGATTTCATGGCCGCACCGCTTCGCATCGCTCTTGCCGGACTCGGCACCGTGGGCGCCGGGGTGATCCGGCTGCTGGAGGCCAACGGCGCGCTGATCGCGCGGCGGGCGGGGCGGCCGATCGCGATCACCGTGGTGTCGGCGCGCGACCGGGCCAAGGACCGGGGCGTCGACCTGTCGGGCTTCGCCTGGGAGGACGACCTGACGCTGCTCGCCGAGCGGGCGGACGTGGATGTGGTGGTGGAGCTGGTCGGCGGCGCCGACGGCCCGGCGCTGTCGCTCGCCCGCCGCACGCTGGCCGCCGGCAAGGGGCTGGTCACCGCCAACAAGGCGATGGTCGCGCATCACGGGATGGAACTGGCCGCCACGGCCGAAGCGGCCCGCGACGGGCGCGGCGCGCCGTTCCGGTTCGAAGCCGCGGTCGCCGGCGGAATCCCGGTCATCAAGGGCCTGCGCGAAGGGGCGGCGGCCAATTCGCTGGCGCGGATCTACGGCATCCTCAACGGCACGTGCAACTACATCCTCTCGACCATGGAGGACACCGGCCGCGACTTCGCCGAGGTGCTGAAGGAGGCGCAGGCGCTCGGCTATGCCGAAGCCGACCCGGCCTTCGACATCGAGGGGATCGACGCCGCGCACAAGCTGGCGATCCTCGCCGCGATCGGCTTTGGCGCGGGCGTCGATTTCACCAGCGTGGACATTGCCGGGATCACCCGCATCCGCGCCGCCGACATCGCCCAGGCCGCCGCGCTCGGCTATGTCATCCGCCTGATCGGCCTTGCCGACTGCCAGGGGCGCGGGGCCGATGGCGCGGCGCGGCTGTTCCAGCGGGTCCAGCCCTGCCTGGTACCGCGCGACCATCCGCTCGCCGCCGTCGACGGGCCGACCAACGCGGTGGTCGCGGAAGGCGACTTTTCGGGCCGGCTGCTGTTCCAGGGGCCGGGCGCGGGCGACGGGCCGACCGCCAGCGCGGTGGTCGCCGACCTGATCGACATCGCGCGCGGCGATACCGGCCCGCCCTTCTCGGTCCCGGTGGCCGAGCTGGAGCCGCTCGCCCGCGCCGATCCCGGCGACCGCCGCAACCGCACCTATCTGCGCTTCGCCGTCGCCGATCGTCCGGGCGTGCTGGCCGAGATCACCGCTGCGATGCGCGATGCCGGGGTCTCGATCGAAAGCCTGATCCAGCAGGGCCGGCCCGACGCAGGGGGCGAGGACGGCGCCCCGGCTGAGGTGCTGGTGGCGATGGTCACCCACGAAGCGCCCGAACGCGCGGTCGCCCACGCGCTCGATCTGCTGCGCGGCTCGCCCAGCCTGGCCGAACCGCCGCTGGTCATGCGCCTGCTCGAATAGGCCGCCCGCGCCGCGCCCGGCGGTCTCAGGGTTCCGCGGCGCTCGCCGGGTCCAGCCCCGCCGCGCGCCGCGCCTCGGCCAGCTCCTCGGGCGTCAGGGCGAAGCGGACCTTCTCCGCCACCTCCGCCGGCAGCGGTTCGGGGATCGCGGCAAGGTCGATCAGGATCGGCCGGTAGGGCGCCCGGCCGACCCCGATGCAGGCGCCCACGCACGGCTCGGCCATGGCGGGCGCGCGCGGCACGTCGTCCGCCGCCGCCCGGCCTTCGCGGATCGCGTCGTCGAGGCTCGAATCGATCCGGTAGCGCATCGGGTCGGGGGCGCAGACCACGATCTCGCCCGGCTGGTCGGAGGGGACGCAGGGCTCGGCGGTCTGCTGCGCGGCGGGCGCCGTGACCAGCACGCTCTCGGGATCGATCGGCGGCGCGCGCAGGTCGAAATCCTGCCGCCCCGCCTGCTGCGCGCCGGCGGGGGCGGGCAGGCCCAGCAGCATCGCGGCGAGCGCGGCACAACAGCCCCGACAGGCAGACGCAGACCGGACGTTGCACCCCCGCTTTCGGCCCCTTGCGGCCAGCCGCCGCCATTCCCGGCCCGCCGGTGAATCGCCGCTGAACGCTGGCGCGACGCTGGCTCGACAATGTCATGTCCGCGCCCTAAGCGCGGCCTCGATCAACCGCACAGATGGAGCCGCCGCCGATGCCGACCAGCAAGCCGACCCCGACCAGCAAGGTGCTCGACCGCGTGCTCGTGATGGAGATGGTCCGGGTGACGGAGGCTGCCGCCATCGCCGCCTCCGACCTGGTCGGCCGGGGAGACGAGAAGGCCGCCGACGCCGCCGCGGTGGAGGCCATGCGCCGGGCCTTCGACATGCTCGAGATCGACGGCACGGTGGTGATCGGCGAAGGCGAGCGGGACGAGGCGCCGATGCTCTATATCGGCGAGAAGGTCGGCGGTGCGCCGGGCCGCGGCCCGAAGATCGACATCGCGCTCGATCCGCTGGAAGGCACCACCATCACCGCCAAGGCCGGCCCCAACGCTCTGGCGGTGCTGGCGGCGGCCGAGCAGGGCTGTCTGCTCAACGCCCCCGACGTCTATATGGAAAAGCTGGCGGTCGGCCCCGGCTATCCCGACGGCATCATCAGCCTCGACCGGTCGGTGCGCGACAACGTCGCCGCCGTGGCCGAGGCCAAGGGCGTCGCGCCCGACGAGATCATCGTCTGCGTGCTCGACCGCCCGCGCCATGCCGAGCTGATCGCGGAGCTGCGGGCGATCGGCTGCGGCATCGTGCTGATCGGCGACGGCGATGTCGCCGGCGTGATTGCCACCACCGATCCCGACACCACGGTGGACCTCTATATGGGCTCTGGCGGCGCGCCCGAAGGCGTGTTGGCGGCGGCGGCCTTGCGCTGCGTCGGCGGCCAGTTCAACGGCCGCCTGCTGTTCCGCAACGATGACGAACGCGCCCGCGCCGCGCAATGGGGGGTGGAGGACCTCGACCGAATCTACCGGCTGGAAGACCTCGCCAAGGGCGACTGCATCTTCGCCGCCACCGGGGTCACCGACGGCTCGCTGCTCGAAGGCGTCAAGCGCAAGAAGCGCCAGACCGGGGAACGGGTGATGACCACCGAAAGCGTGGTGATGCGCGCCAGCACCGGCACGGTGCGCTGGGTCAGGGCCGAACACCGGATCGCCTGACCGGGCGGCCGATCGGCCGGGGCAGGGCCGCTCAGGGCGGCGACGACTTGGCCGGGCGATTCGGCTGGGCAAAACCGGCCCGCCAAGGTTGCAATCGCATGACGGTGGGCTAGAGCGCGCGCGGAGCGATCCCGCCCGCGCTCATGGCTATCCAGGACCGAACCCCCGCGATGAAACTCATGGCTGGCAACGCCAACCTGCCGCTCGCCCGCGCGATCGCCGGCTATCTCGAAACCCCCCTCACCGACGCCAGCGTGCGCCGCTTCGCCGATGAGGAGATCTTCATCGAGATCAACGAGAATGTGCGCGGCGAAGACGTGTTCATCGTCCAGTCGACCAGCTTTCCGGCCAATGACAATCTGATGGAGCTGCTGATCGGGATCGACGCGCTGCGCCGCGCCTCGGCCCGCCGGATCACCGCCGTGGTGCCCTATTTCGGCTATGCCCGGCAGGACCGAAAGCCCGGCCCGCGCACCCCCATCTCGGCCAAGCTGGTGGCCAACCTGATCACCGAGGCAGGCGCCAACCGGGTGCTGTCGGTCGACCTGCATGCCGGCCAGATCCAGGGCTTCTTCGATATTCCCACCGACAATCTCTATGCCGCGCCGGTGATGGCGGCCGATATCCTCGCCCGCTACGGCAGCCAGGAGGTGATGGTCGTCTCCCCCGATGTCGGCGGCGTGGTGCGCGCCCGCGCGCTGGCCAAGCGGCTCGACAACGCCCCGCTGGCGATCGTCGACAAGCGGCGCGAGCGGCCCGGCGAATCGGAGGTGATGAACATCATCGGCGAGGTCAAGGACCGCACCTGCGTGCTGATCGACGACATCGTCGATTCGGGCGGCACGCTGTGCAACGCCGCGCAGGCGCTGATGGACGCCGGCGCGCGCAGCGTTGCGGCCTACATCACCCATGGCGTGCTGTCGGGCGGGGCGGTGGCGCGGGTCAACCGCTCGGCGCTGACCGAGCTGGTCATCACCGACACCATCCTGCCGACCGAGGCAGCGCGCGATTCGGACCGCATCCGCATCCTCACCATCGCCCCCCTGATCGGCGAAGCCGTCCGCCGCATCGCCGACGAAAGCAGCGTCTCCAGCCTGTTCGACTGAGCCGCACGCGCCATCTAGCCCCTCGTCATTGCGAGCCGCCGCAGGCGGCGCGGCAATCCAGCCAGCCCCCGCGCCCACGCCCTCTCCGCCCTGACTCCCCTTGCGCCCCTCGCCGGAACGAGCCAAACCCCGCGCAACCATCCCAGCGGACCCGCCCCATGCAGCCTGCCGCCTACATCATGGCCAGCCGCCGCAACGGTACCCTCTACACCGGCGTGACCTCGAACCTTCCCCAGCGTGTCTGGCAGCACCGCGATGGCGTCGTCGAGGGCTTCACCCGGCGCTATGGTTGCAAGATGCTGGTGTGGTTCGAACCGCACGCCACGATGGAGCACGCCATCGCCCGCGAAAAGCAGCTCAAGGCGGGATCGCGCGCCAGGAAGCTGGCCCTGATCGAGAGCGCCAACCCCGCCTGGCGCGACCTCTACCCCGACATCTGCGCCTGACCCGCCCCCCTTTTGTCATTGCGAGCCGCCGCAGGCGGCGCGGCAATCCACGCGGTAAGGCACCCCACCCGCAGCGGCTCCGCCCTGGATGGCCACGGGCCTGACGGCCCTCGCCATGACGCCCCCCCTTTCGTCATTGCGAGCCGCCGCAGGCGGCGCGGCAATCCAGCCGCACGGCCACGTCCCCCCTTCGTCATTGCGAGCCGCCGCAGGCGGCGCGGCAATCCAGCCCCACGCCACCGCTCCCGGCAACCGCGCCTCGCCAAGCCGCGACGGCCGCGCTAACCCGCGCGGCATGACCCTGGCCGCCGACATCGCCCTCGCCCACCGCCTCGCCGACGCCGCGCGCGCGGCGATCCGCCCGCATTTCCGCTCCGCCCTGATCGCCGAGCGCAAGGGCGATGCCTCTCCCGTCACCATCGCCGACCGCGCGGCGGAGGAGGCGATGCGCCGCATCCTCACCGCAGAGGTTCCGCAGGACGGCGTGCATGGCGAGGAATTCGGCGCGCATGAGGGGCGCTCGGGCCGGCAATGGGTGCTCGATCCGATCGACGGCACCTGCGCCTTCCTTGCCGGGCGGCCGATCTTCGGCACGCTGATCGCGCTGCTGGCGGATGGCTTTCCGGTGCTGGGCGTCATCGACCAGCCGATCTCGGGCGAGCGCTGGCTCGGCGCTGCCGGCCAGCCGACCACGCTCGACGGCCGGCCGGTCGCCACCCGGCCCTGCCGCGATCTGGCCGAGGCGACGCTCGCCACCACCGGCCCGCATTATTTCTCGGGCACCCAGGGTGCGGCCTACATGGCGCTGGCGGCCGCGACCGATCACAAGCGGATGGTGATGGGCGGCGATTGCTACAATTACGCCATGCTCGCCAGCGGCTTTGTCGACGTGGTGTGCGAGGCCAGGCTGAAGCTGCACGATTTCGCCGCCCTGGTGCCGGTGGTCGAGGGGGCCGGCGGGCTGATGTGCGACTGGAACGGCGACCCGCTGCACGGCGGCTCGACCGGCGAGGTGCTGGCGCTGGGCGATCCGGCCCGGCTGGAGGACGTGCTGGCGGCGCTCCACGGACAGCCTCGGCACGAGCATCACGATCCGGGCGAGTCCGTGCGCCCGAATGACACGGGGCCGGATGAGGGCGCGGGTGATGGGCGCGGATGACCGCGGCACGCCGCCGCTGTTCCTCTATGGCGTCCTGCTCGGCGCGGTGGCGCAGGGGCCGGCGCGCGAGCTGGTGCGCGGGCTCGGCCCCGGGCGGGCGGCGGTGGCGCGCGGGCTGCTCTATGCGGTGCCGGCGGGCGGGCGGTTCTACCCGGCGCTGCTGCCCGGCGAAGGCAAGGTCCACGGCATGGTCCACGATCCCGGCGAGGCCGACCTCGCCGCGCTCGACCGGTTCGAGGATGTCCGCCCCGACGATCCCGCCGCCGGCGAATACCGGCGCGGCCCGATCGAGGTGACGCTCGCCGGCAGCCGCGAGCGGGTGATGGCGCAGGCCTGGTGGTTCAACCGCCCGGTCGGGCCGCTGATGCTGCCGATCGCGCACGGCAATTTCGTGCAGTGGCTGAAGGATACCGGCGCCCCGGCCGCTCGCGGCTGACCCTGTCCTACGGCGCCGCCGCGCGGCTATGGGCGCCGCGCCGATTCGCCGCTCGTTGAAAGGCACCCTCGCGCATGTGTTTCATCAACAAGCCTGTCCCGCGCACCCGGCGGCGGTCCGCTTGGCTCTTGCCTCGGGCGCCCGGCCGGATTATGGGCGCGCGCTTCATCGACACGTGAATGACCGCCGGCCTGGCCATCAGGGCTGCCAGGGCTGGCGTGGACGTGTCCCTCTTCGAAGGAGACGAAAATGCCCAAGCTGAAGACCAAGAGCGGGGTCAAGAAGCGATTCAAGATCACCGCCACGGGCAAGGTCAAGCACGGCGTTGCCGGCAAGCGCCACCGGCTGATCAGCCACAACGCCAAGTACATCCGCCAGAACCGCGGCACCAGTGTCCTGTCCGAAGCGGACACGCAGACGGTGAAGAAATGGGCCCCCTACGGGCTCGGCTGAGCGCGTTGCAACGGACGAACAGGAACTAGACCATGACCCGTATCAAGCGCGGCGTGACCACGCGCGCCAAGCACAAGAGGTTGCTCGACCAGGCCAAGGGCTATCGCGGGCGCCGCAAGAACACCATCCGCGTCGCCCGCCAGGCGGTCGAGAAGGCCGGGCAATACGCCTATCGCGACCGCAAGGTGAACAAGCGCAACTTCCGCGCGCTGTGGATCCAGCGGATCAACGCCGCGGTCCGGGCCGAGGGCCTGACCTATTCGCAGTTCATGCACGGCGTGAAGCTGGCCGGGATCGAGCTCGACCGCAAGGTGCTGGCCGATCTGGCGATGAACGAGAACGGCGCGTTCGGCGCGATCCTGCAACAGGCCAAGGCCGCGCTGCCGGCCGCCTGAGCGCACCTGCCGATGCAGGCGGGGGAGCGCGTGCCGGGCGACCGGCGCGCCTCCTTTCTGCGTCCGGTGGCCCCGTCGCCGCGTCGCTTGCCGGGCGCGCGCGGTTTCAGTACCGATGCGGTTGCCGTTTCGTCGTCGAGGCTTGCGAGTCGCACAATCTGCGGCCCGGCCGTCGCGGCGAGGCGAAAAGGGGGGGGCTCCACATCCGGCGGGCATGCCGGGGGGAGCGGGCAACGGGGTCGCGAATCGATGGCTGCCGATTTCTCGGTCGAGGTGCGATTCTATCGCCTGAGCGACAGCCTGCAGCCCTTCTTCACCGCGCTGACCCAGTTCGACATCGTCTGCCCGCCCGGCGCGATGATCGAGGACCTGCTCCACCCCGAATGGGGTGCGCTGCGCTTCAACACCGGGCAGCCGCTGGTCGCCGCCTCCGGCACCGGCCCGCTGGCGCCGTGCCCGCGTTGCGCGGCCACCGGGCCGACCAGCAGGGCGATCCGCTTTGCCGTCGGCCCCTCGCGGGTGTTCGGACTCGGCCTCCAGCCCGCCGGCTGGGCGCGGTTCGTGGGTGCCGATGCCTGTGATTTCGCTGACCGCATCGTCGACGGCGCGCAGCACCCGGCCTTTGCCGCCTTCGCCCCGATCCTGCCGCTGGTGCAGGATCGGCGCGCCGCGCCGGCAGCCGTCGCCGAGCGGATCGACGCGCACCTGCTGGCCCATCTGGAGCGCACCGCGCCGCCGCCCCAGCCGCAGCTGCGCCTGACGCAGATCCGCCTGCTCCACGAGGCGCTGCGCGACCCCGGCGTGGCCCATGTCGGGCAGCTGGCCGAGCGGGCGGGGCTCGGCCTGCGCTCGCTCGAGCGGATCAGCCTGCGGACCTTCGGCTTTCCCCCCAAGCTGCTGCTGCGCCGCCAGCGCTTTCTGCGCAGCCTCGCCCGCTACATGCTGGCGCCGGGCGGCAAGTGGAGCGAGGCGCTGGACGAGCAATATTGCGACCAGGCGCAGTTCGTCCGCGACTTCCGCGCCTTCATGGGGATGACCCCCAGCGACTATGCCGAGCGGCCGCACCCGATCCTGTCGCGGATCATGGGCCAACTGATGGCCGAGCTTGGCGCTGCGCCCCAGACCGACCTGCCGACGCTGCTGCGCTATCGCAGCCAGCCGCTGGCCAGCGGCGAACGGTGATTGCCGGCCATCAGGACGGCGATTAGGGGGTTGGCAGGCGCCGCCGCCCGGCTACAGCGCCGCGACCATGGAGACCACACACGAGCTCGACCGGCTGGGGCAGGATGCGCGCAGCCGGATCGCCGAAGCCACCACGATCGACGCGCTGGAGGCGGTGCGGATCGCCTTTCTGGGCAAGCAGGGCAGCATCTCGGCGCTGCTCAAGTCGCTCGGGCGGATGAGCGCGGAGGAACGGCAGGCGCAGGCCCCGGCGATCCAGGCGCTGCGCCAGCAGGTCAGCGACGAAATCGCCCGGCGGCGCGAGGCGCTGGAAAGCGCCGCGCTCGAACAGCGGCTGGCGGCAGAGCGGCTGGACCTGACGCTGCCCGCGCCGCAGGCGCCGGGCGGATCGGTCCATCCGGTCGCGCAGGTGATGGACGAACTGGCCGAAATCTTCGCCGATCTGGGCTTTTCGGTCGCCACCGGGCCAGAGATCGAGGATGACTGGACCAATTTCACCGCGCTGAACATGCCCGAAAGCCACCCGGCGCGGGCGATGCACGACACCTTCTATTTTCCCGACGCCTCCCCCACCGGCGGGCGGATGCTTCTGCGGACCCATACCAGCCCGGTGCAGGTGCGCACCATGCTGGCGACCGCGAAGGACCATCCGGGCGGTGCGCCGCTGCGGATCATCGCGCCCGGCCGCGTCTATCGCAGCGACAGCGATGCCACCCACACGCCGATGTTCCACCAGGTGGAAGGGCTGGTGATCGACCGCGACATCCATCTCGGGCACCTGAAATGGACGCTGGAGACCTTCCTCAAGGCCTTCTTCGAGCGCGAGGATATCGTGTTGCGGCTGCGCCCGTCCTATTTCCCCTTCACCGAACCCAGCGTGGAGGTCGATGTCGGCTTCGCGCTGGACAACGGCCGCCGCGTCCTTGGTGGCAGCGGCGATGCGCCCGGCCATGGCTGGATGGAGCTGCTGGGCAGCGGCATGGTCAACCGGCGGGTGATCGCGATGAGCGGCCTTGACCCCGATGTGTGGCAGGGCTTCGCCTTCGGGGTTGGCGTCGACCGGCTGGCGATGCTGAAATACGGGATGGACGATCTGCGCGCCTTCTTCGACGGCGATGTGCGCTCGCTGCGCCATTACAGGTTTTCGGCCTTTGACCAGCCGACACTCTCCGCCGGGGTAGGGGCGCGGGCATGA
>JACIYY010000105.1 GCA_014359685.1 Porphyrobacter sp.
ACCCTGAAACAAGTTCAGGGTGACGGGCAAGTCCACGGCAACGGAAAACCCACGGCAACGGGCAGGTCCCCGCTGCCGGGCGAGCGAAGCGGTCTCACAACGGAATGTTGTCATGCTTCTTCCACGGATTTTCGAGCATCTTGCCGCGCAGCTTGCGCAGCCCCAGCGCGATCCGGCGGCGGGTCGAATGCGGCATGATCACTTCGTCGATGAACCCCTTGCTCGCCGCCACGAAGGGGTTGGCGAAGCGCGCTTCGTATTCGGCGGTCTTTTCCGCGATCTCCTCTGCCGAAAGGCCGCGGAAGATGATCTCGACCGCGCCCTTGGCGCCCATCACCGCGATCTCGGCCGTGGGCCAGGCGTAATTGAGATCGCCGCGCAGGTGCTTGCTCGCCATCACGTCATAGGCGCCGCCATAGGCCTTGCGGGTGATGACGGTGATCTTGGGCACGGTCGCTTCGGCATAGGCGAACAGCAGCTTGGCGCCGTGCTTGATGATCCCGTTATGCTCCTGCCCGACCCCCGGCAGGAAGCCGGGCACGTCGACGAAGGTCAGGATCGGGATGTTGAAGGCATCGCAGAAGCGCACGAAGCGCGCGGCCTTCTTGGCGCTGTTGATGTCGAGCACGCCGGCCAGCACCATCGGCTGGTTGGCGACCACGCCGACGCTGCGCCCCTCGATCCGGCCGAAGCCGATGATGATGTTGCCGGCATGGGCCGGCTGGAGTTCGAAGAAGTCGCCTTCGTCCACCACCTTGCGGATCAATTCGTGCATGTCGTAAGGCTGGTTGGCGTTGGCCGGGATCAGCGTGTCGAGGCTCTCGTCCAGTCGGTCCCACGGATCGATCGGCGGCAGTTCGGGCGCGCCCGAGCGGTTGGAGGCGGGCAGGAACGACAGGAAGGCGCGCGCCGACAGCAGCGCGTCGATATCGTTCTCCAGCGCCAGATCGGCGACCGAGGATTTGGTGGTATGCGTGACGGCGCCGCCCAGCTCCTCCTGCGTGACCACCTCGTTGGTGACGGTCTTGACCACGTCGGGGCCGGTGACGAACATGTAGGAGCTGTCCTTGACCATGAAGATGAAGTCGGTCATCGCCGGCGAATAGACCGCGCCGCCCGCGCACGGGCCCATGATCAGGCTGAGCTGCGGGACCACCCCGCTGGCCAGCACGTTGCGCTGGAACACCTCGGCATAGCCGGCAAGGCTGGCGACGCCTTCCTGGATGCGCGCCCCGCCGCTATCGTTGAGGCCGATCACCGGCGCGCCGACCTTCATCGCCATGTCCATGATCTTGCAGATCTTCTGCGCGTGGCGTTCCGACAGGCTGCCGCCGAAGACGGTGAAGTCCTGGCTGAACACGAACACCAGCCGCCCGTCGATCGTGCCGCTGCCGGTGACCACGCCGTCGCCGGGGATCACCTGGTCGGGCATCCCGAAATCGACGCAATTATGCTCGACATACATGTCCAGCTCTTCGAACGATCCTTCGTCGAGCAGCACGTCGAGCCGTTCGCGGGCGGTCAGCCGGCCCTTGGCGTGCTGCGCGTCGATCCGGCGCTGCCCGCCGCCGAGCCGCGCGGCATGGCGCCGCCTTTCGAGCACTTCGAGTGTTGCAACCATGCCAATCCTCCAGCCGCCGACCGATTCCAGCCTTGCACCGGCAGCGCAAATGTGAATTTGCAGAACACGGCCATGATGTTTGCAAACTGACCGATGGCGCCACGCCGCATCTTCGCCGGAGCCCGCGCGCGCGAGCTGCGGCTGCGGCTGCGGCTGAGCATCTCGGCCATGGCGAGGCGGGTCGGGATCTCGACCAGCTATCTCTCGCAGATCGAGAACGACGACCGGCCGATGACCGACGCGGTGCTGCTCGCCTTCGCCCGCGCCTTCCCCGACGATTGGGCGGAGGTGACGCCCGACAATGAGGGGATGCTGCTGGCGCAGTCGATGGCGGCCGCGCAGGACCCCACGATCGGCGGCGCGCCGGTGCCCGAGGACACGCTCCGCAAGGCGATCAGGCGCCAGCCGCAGCTGGCCGAGCGGCTGGTCGCCACCCACCACGCCTATCAGCGCACGCAGCAGCAGCTGCGCTCGCTCGACGATGCGCTGGGGCGGGGCGGGGAGGAGGTGCCGCTGCCGTGGGAGGAGGTGCGCGACTGGTTCCATTCGCAGGGCAACTACCTCGACCGGCTGGACCGCGCGGCCGAGGCGATCGCCGCCGCCCTGCGGCCCGGTGCCCCGGCGGCAGCGGTGGCGCAGCGGCTGGCGGATCGGCACGGCGTGGCGCTGGGTGCGGCGGAGATCGGGCGGGCGGGGCAGGCGCTGCGGCGGTTCGATCCGCAGACCCGCCGGCTGACCATCGACGCGTCGCTGCCGCCCGAGAGCCAGGGCTTCCTGATGGCGCACCAGCTGGCCCGGCTGGAGATGGCCGATGCGATCGAAAGCGAGGCCGAGCAGGCCGGGCTGCGCTCGCCCGAGGCGCGCAAGCTGCTGACGGTGGGCCTCTCCAACTATGCCGCCGGCGCGCTGCTGATGCCCTATGCCGCGTTCCGCGCCGCCGCGCGCGAGCTGCGCCACGATATCGACGCGCTGCGGTATCGCTTCGGGGTCAGCTTCGAACAGGCCTGCCACCGCCTGTCGACTCTGCAACGGCCGGGCGCGGCGGGGATCGCGTTCTTCTTCTGCCGGGTGGACATGGCCGGCAACATCACCAAGCGCCATTCCGCCACCCGGCTGCAATTCGCCCGCTATGGCGGCGCCTGCCCGCTGTGGATCGTGCACGAGGCGGTGGCGATCCCCGACCGCATCCTGGTGCAGCTGACCGAGACGCCCGACGGCGTGCGCTACGTCTCGATGGCCAAGGGCATCGTCAAGCCCTCGACCAGCTATCACCGCCGCAGCCGCCGCTATGCCGTGGCGCTGGGCTGCGAGGTGGGGCAGGCCGACAGCTTCGTCTATGGCGACGAGCTGGACCTGACCGGCGCATCGAGCGCGACGCCGATCGGCATTTCGTGCCGCATCTGCCCGCGCGCCGACTGCGAGCAGCGTGCCTTCCCGCCGGCCGGGCGCTCGCTGATGGTCGATCCCGACCAGCGCTCGGTGGTCGCCTACAGCTTCGAATAGGCCGCCCGCGCGATCGGCCGTTACCCGCCCGCCAGCAGCGTGGCGTTGCCGCCGGCGGCGGTGGTGTCGATCGTCGTCACCCGTTCGGTGGCGAAGCGGACCACGTAATGCGGCCCGCCGGCCTTGGGGCCGGTGCCCGACAGGCCCTCGCCGCCGAAGGGCTGGCTGCCGACCACCGCGCCGATCTGGTTGCGGTTGACATAAAGGTTCCCGACCCGCGCCCGCGCCTCGACCAGCTGCCGGACCGTGTCGATCCGGCTGTGCAGGCCCAGCGTCAGCCCGTATCCGACCGCGTTGATGGCCTCCACCACCTGCGCGATCCCGCCCGCCGGGAAGCGCGCGACGTGCAGCACGGGGCCGAAATTCTCCGCCTGCAGATCGGCGATCGAATCGATCTCGATGATCGCGGGCGCGACGAAATGGCCGGCCGCGCAGGCCGCCGGCAGGTCGCGCTGCCACACCCGGCGGCCGGCGGCGCGCATCCGCGCGACATGGCCGTCCAGCGCCGCCTTGGCCTCGGCGTCGATCACCGGGCCGACATCGGTGGCCAGATCAGCCGGATCGCCGATCACCAGCGCCTCGAACGCGCCGCGGATCATCGCCAGCGTTGGCTCGGCGATGTCCTCCTGCAGATAGAGCACGCGCAGCGCGCTGCACCGCTGCCCGGCGCTCTGGAACGCGCTGGCCATGACGTCGCGGGTCACCTGTTCGGGCAGGGCGCTGGAATCGACGATCAGCGCGTTCTGCCCGCCGGTCTCGGCGATCAGCGTCCCGATCGGCCCGTCGCGCGCGGCGAGCGCGCGGTTGATCGCGTGCGCGGTGGCGGTGGAGCCGGTGAAGGCCACCCCGGCCAGCCGCCGATCGGCGGTCAGCGCCGCGCCCACCCGCCCGTCGCCCGGCGCCAGCTGGAGCACGTCGTCGGGGATGCCGGCCCGATGGCACAGCCTGACCGCCAGCGCGGCGATCAGCGGCGTCTGCTCGGCCGGCTTGGCGATCACCGCATTGCCCGCCGCCAGCGCGGCCGCCGCCGGGCCGATGAAGATCGACAGCGGGAAGTTCCACGGCGAGATGGTGGCGAAGATGCCGCGCCCGTGCAGCCGCAGCCGGTTCTGCTCGCCGGTCGGGCCGGGCAGCGGCACCGGCGCCGCCGGCAGCCGCCGCGCCTCGGCGGCGTAAAAACGCAGGAAATCGACCGCCTCGCGCAGTTCCAGCACCGCGTCGGGCAGGGTCTTGCCCGCCTCGCGCCGGCACAGGCTGAGGAACTCGGCCGTATGCGCCTCGAACAGGTCCGCCGCACCCTCCAGCAGCGCGGCGCGCGCCTCCCCCCCGCGCGCGTCCCAGCCGATCTGGGCAGCCTTCGCGCGGGCCAGCATCAGGTCGATGTCCGCGCCCGTGGCGTCGAGCGCCCGCCCGACCTCGGACCCGTCCTGCGGGGAGAGCACCGCCCGCTCCGCGCCGCCGGCCGGCTCGCTCACCAATGTCGGCACGGCGGCCCATTGGCGCGCCTCCAGCGCCGCCAGCCCGCCCAGCAACGGCGCCCGCACCAGCGGATCGGCAAGGTCGATCCCGGCGCTGTTGCGGCGGCCGGGGAAGATGTCGGGCGGCAGCGGGATCGCCGGGTTGCGCCTTGGCTGCATCGCCGCCAGCTCGGCCACCGGGTCGCCGGCCAGCGCCCGCGCCGGCACCCCGGCATCGGCCATGCGGTTGACGAAGGAGGAATTGGCCCCGTTCTCCAGCAGCCGCCGCACCAGATAGGCGAGCAGGTCCTTGTGCCCGCCGACCGGCGCATAGATCCGCACCCGCCGCGCGCGCCCCTCGGCGGCGAGCGCGGCATAGACATCCTCCCCCATCCCGTGCAGCCGCTGGAACTCGAAGCGGTGCTCAGGGCCTGCCGCTTCGCTGCTTGAGGCTCGTTCTCGGCCTACCGCTTCGCTGCTTGAGGCTCGTTCTCGGCCTACCGCTTCGCTGCTTGAGGCCGGTGCGCCACCCGCCAGCGCCTCGATCGCAGCGATCGTGTAGGCGTTGTGGGTGGCGAAGGCCGGATAGATCGCCTCCCCCGCCGCCAGCAGCCGGCGGGCGCAGGCGAGATAGGACACGTCGGTCGCCAGCTTGCGGGTGAACACCGGATAATCGGCAAAGCCGCCGATCTGGCTGGCCTTGATCTCGGCATCCCAATAGGCGCCCTTGACCAGCCGCACCATCAGCCGCCGCCCATGCACCTCGGCCAGCCGCGCGGCCCAGTCGCAGACGGCGAGGCCGCGCTTCTGATAGGCCTGCACCGCCATCCCGAACCCGCTCCAGCGCC
>JACIYY010000106.1 GCA_014359685.1 Porphyrobacter sp.
TTGCGATTGTCCTGGTTATCCTGATCCATCTTGCGATCGGCTACGCACTGATCACCGGCCTCGCCTATTCGGCGTTCGAGAAGGTCGTGGAGCGCGTGACCGCCGTGGATGTGACGGAAGAACCGCCGCCGCCGGAAGAAGAGCCGCCGCCACCGCCGCCGCCGGACGAGACCGCGCCGCCGCCGCCGGTCGCCCCACCGCCGCCGATCAATGTGAGCCGCTCGCCGCCGCCGATCGAGGTGCAGACGACCATTCCGCCGCCGGCTCCGCCGGTGCGGATCGCGCCTCCTGCGGCGCCGCCCGCACCCCCGCCGGCGCCGCCGCCACCGCCGGCCGTGCCGCCGCGTCCGGCAACCCCGCGCGGCAATCCGGCCAGCTGGGCGACGACCGACGATTATCCGGCGCGCGCGCTGCGCAACGAGGAGCAGGGCACCACGGGCGTCACCTTGCAGGTCGGCGCCGACGGCCGGGTGACAGGGTGCGACGTGACGCGGTCAAGCGGATCGAGCGAACTGGACGAGGCGACCTGTCGGCTGCTGACCCGGCGGGGGCGATTCAACCCTGCCGAGCAGAACGGCCAGCCCGTGGCCTCGACCTGGTCGACCAGCGTTCGCTGGCAAATTCCCGAGTGACGGTTTCGATGCGCACGAAGAGCGCTCCATCCCCGATTGCCATTTCAACAGAGGAACACCCGCATGCTTATTGACATCCTGGCCGCGGCCGGCGGCGAAGCGGCCCCGCAGAACCAGTTCGGCTTCCTGGAGGCCATGGAACAAGGTGGCGTCATCGCCTGGACCATCTTCGGTATCCTGGTGATCATGTCCGTCGGATCGTTCTACATCCTGATCACCAAGCTGTTCGAGCAGAACAAGATCATGAACCAGTACAAGGCGGTGCGCACGCAGTTCTGGCGCGCCGCAACGCTGAGCGAGGGCGCCGCCAAGCTGGAGAAGAACTCGGCCTGGCGCCAGCTGGTCGACGACGGGCTGGCCGCGGAGGCCGAGCACAACAAGCTGACCGACCATCTCGAGGCGCATGACTGGCTGCACGGTTCGCTGGCCCGTTCGGAAGCCTCGATCAACGCCAAGCTGGCCGGCGGCCTGCCGTTCCTCGCCAGCGTCGGCGCAACCGCGCCGTTCATCGGCCTGCTCGGCACCGTGATCGGCATCTATCGGGCGCTGATCAATATCGGCCTGGCCGGCTCGGCCTCGATCGACAAGGTCGCAGGCCCGGTCGGCGAGGCGCTGATCATGACCGCGATCGGCCTGCTGGTGGCGGTGCCGGCGGTGCTGGCCTATAACTGGCTGCAGTCGCGCAACCGTCGCATCGCCGAGCTGCTGAGCGGCTTTTCGACCGACCTGCTGGCCTACATGACCTCGGGCGGGGCGATCAAGCCGCAGGCGGCCACCAAGACCGCCACGCCGCAGTCCGGCAAGCCCGCCACCACTGCGCCGGCCGCCGCCAAGCCCGTGACCGCGACGGGGTCGGCGACCCCCCCGAGGGCCTGAGGGACGCCGCGCGGAAGGGGCGGGTCATGGCATGCGGGCCGCCCGCCCCCACCGCTGCAAGATCGAGATAGGACTTTAGAACGATGGCCATTTCCGCACCCGGCAGCGCCGACACCCCGATGTCCGACATCAACACCACGCCCCTTGTGGACGTGATGCTCGTGCTCCTCATCATCTTCCTGATCGCGGTGCCCGTCGCCATCCAGACGGTCGAGGAACTGCAGGTGCCGATCTTCGCATCGGTGGAATCGAAGGACAAGGTCGAGAACCTGCTGCTGACCGTCACCACCACCGATGCGGCGGGCCGCACCCCGAGCACGCAAGACACCGCCTATGATGGCGCGACCCGCGACGGCGAGTGCCGGGTGTTCATCAACAACACCACGCTGGTCGACTCTCAGGAGCTTTACGATCAGGCCTTCGCCCGGCTCGACGCGATCGTGCAACGGGCGGGCGGGATCGACGCGATCCTGGCAGATCCCGAAAAGATCCCGCAGGTCCATATCCGCGCCGACGCCAACGCCCCGTGGCGCTGCGTCGCCGGAGCGATCTACAACGTGCAGGCCGCAGGCTATCCCACGGTCGGCTTCATTTCCAACCCGGTCGACCCCAACGGCTGACCGGGCGAACAGGTTTTAAGGAGTAGCATCCATGGCGATGTCAGGCGGCCGCGACGACGGCTCACCGATGATGGAGATGAACACGACGCCGCTGATCGACGTCATGCTCGTGCTCCTGATCATGTTCATCATCACCATTCCGGTGGCGACCCATTCGGTCGACATCGACCTGCCGGTCCCCTCCGACACCCCGACCGAGAATGTCGACCCGATCAAGAACAAGATCGTGCTGACGCGGCAGGACGAAATCCTGTGGAACGGAGAGCCGATCAGCGAAAACCAGCTGGTCGCCAACCTCCAGCAGACGCGGTCCTTCGCGGTCGAGCCGGAGCTTCAGTTCGAGCCGGAGCCCGATGCCAGCTATGACCTGTCGGCCAAGGTGCTGAACGTCATCAAGGGATCGGGCGTGACCAAGTTCGGCTTTGTCGGAAACGAGAAGTACCGCCAGTTCTCCGCCGACTGACGCGGGCGCGGCGGTGGCCGCGATGACAATCGCGGCCATGAAGGTGCGGGCGCAGCGGCCGCAGGCGCGTGAGGCTACGGCGCCCAAACGTAGTCTCGAACGCGCGATGATGTTTGCTAGTGGGCGACGCGCCGCCGTGGGGATCGAGCCCACCTGACCCCAACCCCGCCGCATCGCCCGGCGTGGCAACAGCCGCTCCGGCCGCCGGGCCATGGCGGAGCGGCGCAAGGCGACCGCCATCGACCGCCGCTTCAGGCCAGGCACAAGGCCGCACCGCAGGCCGGCCACCGGATCGCCCTCCCCCCCTACGCCAGCGGCGCGACCGATCGCACGGGCACCCCGCCCCGGTCCTGCGCCCCGGCGCCAGGACCCGCTGCGGATCACGACCGGCGATCTGGAGGCCCGAGTCCGGCACGCTCGAAAACCAGCCACCCGAAGTATTCGCCTGCAGCGACGCGGTGAGCGACACCTGCCGCCAAGCGGTGATCGCGCGGCCGCGCGCGGCGGGAACGATTTCCGGCGAGGCGGGCGCAGGCGCGGAACGGGGGAGGCGCAGGCGGCGGTCGTGGGTTGGCACTGGCCGGGTTCTTCTGTTAGCCTCGGCAACGAAATGCAGCGAACGGGAGCGCGATATGGTCGGCGCCAACGACACGGTTCGTTGTGGCCTCGGCGCTGTGCCCGGTGCCGTTCTTGGCGAGATTCGCTTCGGTATCTATCTCGTGCGTTATTGCCCGGTCCCTGTCCTGGCGATGCTGGCGGACAGGAATTATCTTCCGTTTGTCGAGGGCATCGCGTGGTTCCTGATCCTGATCGCGGCAGTCACCCTCGCATCCGCTGCAATCGTCGTCGTCGTCAAGAAGGTCCTGGAGCCGTATCGCCGGCGCGTCGTCGGGGCATGACCGTCGTGCCGCCCAGCCTTCGGTCCAGGCGCCCCCGCGCGATCGTCGCGGTTGTGCTGAGCCTGGCGCTGATCGCATGCCGGGCGCCGCCGGACCCGCCGATCCTTGCCCAGCCCGACAGCATCGAGCGCGGAGTCGCTGCGGATCGTCAGCAGCCTGCCGCGCACGACGCCGACCTTCTGCTGATCGGAACCTCGACGATCAGCCTCTGGAACACCGAGTGCAGCTTTCCCGGCCGCGAGGTGGTCAAGCGTGGGCTGAGCGGCGCCATGATCGCCGACATCGACAGGAAGCTGGACGATCTGTTCGGCCAGGTGTCGCCCCGGCAGATCCTGCTTTATGCGGGCGAGAACGACATCGCGCGCGGCGACGATGCGGAACAGGTGAGGCGCGCGCTGCTGGCGCTGATCGACCGGGTGCGGGCCAACTTTCCGCGCTCCGAGCTCCTCGTCATGGCAATCAAGCCGTCGCCGGCGCGGATGGCGGTCTGGCCGCGCGCAGTTGCGGTCAACGCAGCGCTTCAGGCGGCGGCCGCGCAGCGTGGCTACTGCCTGATCGAGATGGCTTCGCCGCTGATGG
>JACIYY010000107.1 GCA_014359685.1 Porphyrobacter sp.
GCAAGCTCGGCCCATTCGGGCAGCCGGATCGCCACCTGCCCGACCACGATCGCGCCGGCCGCCGCCCACAGAAGCGGCCAGCGCCAGTTGCTGACCGAATGGCCCAGCAGGCGGCCGAGCAACAGCGCCTTGCCGACCGACGCCGCCGCCAGCGCCACCATCAGCGATGCCGCTGCCAAGGCCGCCTGCGCGGTGCCGGATAGCCCCATCCGTTCCGCCACGATCATCGCGGCGACGGTCAGCGCCGCCTGCAGGGCGATGGTCGCGATCGACAGCCACAGGTTGCGAATCCGGGCGATATAGACCAGCGCCGCCTCCGACACGGCGGCCGTCGCCGCCACCACCTCCGCCGCCAGCAGGAACGCCAGCGCGCCGGTGCCGCCGACGAAATTGGGGCCGACCAGCCCCATCAGCGCCTGCCCCGGTATGCCCAGCGCCAGCGCCACCCCGGCCTGCGCGGCGGTGATCCAGAAGCCGACCTGGCACACCTGCCGCGCGATGGCGGCGAAATCGCGCTCCTTCAGCTTGCGGGTCAGCACCGGGCCGAGGATCGGCTCGAAGCTGGTCTTGAGCTTCTGCGGCAGGCTGGCGACCTGCTGCGCCACGTAATAGATGCCGACCGCCGCCGGCGCGGCGAACAGGCCGAGGATGAACAGGTCGAGCCGCCGCGTGCCCCACTCGATCGCATCGGCGGCGGCGAGCGGCGCGCCGCGCCACGCCAGCCGCCCCATCCGCCGCAGCGAGGGCGTCCAGCCGCGCGGCCGGCCATAGGTGCGGGCATAGGGCACCAGCGCCGCCGCCAGCGCCGCATAGATCGACGCCAGATAGGCGAGCGACAGCCCGCTGTCCGGCACCACGAACCACAGCACCCCGACCATGATCGAGAGGGTCCACGGCTCGACGATCGCCCGCGCCCGCACCGTAGCGGCGATGTCGAAGCGATAGGCCTGCGCCGCGAGCAGGATCTCGGTCACCGCCAGCGCCGGGATCGCCAGCACGATCAGCCGGTCGAACTGCGAATAGGCGCCGCTGGGGAACATCGGCGCGGGCACCAGCCACAGCGCCAGCCCCGCGATCGTGCCGGCCAGCAGGGCGATCAGCAGCCCGTCGGCGACGAGGTGTTCGGGCGCCCCCTCGGCATTGGCCAGCCGCTGGGCGAGGCCGCGCTTCTCGCCCATCGTGCACAGCATCGCCGCCAGCTCGACGACCACCAGTGCGGAGGCGAAGCGTCCAAGCTCGGCAGGGCCATAGAGCCGCCCGGCGAGGAACAGGAACGGCAACCGCGCGGCGAGCCGCAGCAGGAAGCCGATGAAATTGGTCCGTCCCCCGCTGGCCAGCGCAGCGAGGTCGCCGCCGGGCGGCGGATCGCCCGGCTGCGATCCCGAAGCCGACGCTGAAGCCGGCCCCGGAGTCGGCCCCGGTGCGGCGGGGGAATCGCTCAAGCCCCGGCCTCGGCGGCCAACGGGCGGGCGAGCAGGTCGAGCGCCACCGCGCGCGCCGGTGCCCCGGCGAGGAGGCGGTTGACAGCCTCGGCGATCGGCATCGCCACGCCGTGCCGCGCGGCCAGCGCGCACAGCACCGGGGCGGTGTGCGCGCCTTCGGCAACCGTGCGGCGGTCGCGCATCAGCGCCTGCGGATCGTGCCCCTTCCCCAGCGCCTTGCCGAGCGAGAAGTTGCGGCTGGCAGTGGAGGTGCAGGTCAGCACCAGGTCGCCCAGCCCGCACAGGCCAGCCAGCGTCGCTGGGCGCGCGCCCAGCGCCTCGCCAAAGCGCCGCATCTCAGCATAGCCGCGCGCGATCAGCGCGCTGCGGGCGTTGAGGCCCAGGCCCAGCCCCTCGACCACGCCGCAGGCGATGGCGAGCACGTTCTTGACCGCGCCCCCGATCTCCGCGCCGATCAGATCGTCGCTGTAATAGGGGCGGAAGGACGGGCGGGCGATCGCCGCCGACAGGCGCTGCCACTGCGCCTCGCCGCCGCCGCAGGCCAGCGTCGCGGCGGTCGGCAGGCCGGCGGCGACCTCGTGCGCGAAGCTCGGGCCGGACAGGACCGCAATCGCGCTGCCCGGCGCCAGCCCGGCCGCGACCTCGTGCATCAGCCGCCCGCTGCCGGCCTCGATCCCCTTGGCGCACAGCACCAGATCGGGCGGGTAAGCGGGCATGGCGCGCATCGTGTCGGCCAGATGCTGCGCCGGCGTCACCAGCAGCGCGGCGGCGCAGCCGGCCGGCTCGGCCAGATCGGCGGTGGCGCGGATCGCGGGCGAGAGGGTGGTGCAAGGCAGGTAGGGCGCGTTGCGGCGCTCGCCATTGATCGCCTCGGCCAGCGCGGGATCGCGCGCCCACAGCAGCACCGGGGTGCCGTCGGCGGCCAGCATCTGCGCCAGCGCGGTGCCCCAGGCGCCGGCGCCGATCACCGCGATCACCGGCCCATCGCCCCGCCGCGCGGCGGTCACGCCTTGACCCCCGCCCCGCGCACCGGCTCCGCCGCCGGGTCGAGCGGCCAGCGCGGGCGGGCGGCGATGTCGAGCGGATCGGCGGGGAAGCCGGCCGCCAGCCGCTCGATCCCGGCCCAGGCGATCATCGCGGCATTGTCGGTGCACAGTGCCGGCGGCGGCGCGACGAAGCGCAGGCCCCGCGCGGCGGCCAGCCCCTCCAGCGCAACCCGAACCCGGCGGTTGGCAGCCACGCCGCCTGCGACCACCAGCGCGCCGACCCCGCCCATCCGGTCGAGCGCGCGGCCGGTGCGGTCGAGCAGGCACTCGATCGCCGCCTGCTGGAAGCTCGCGGCGATATCGGCGGGCGCATGGAGGCCGCTATCGGCCGCGCGCAGCACCGCGCTCTTGAGCCCGGCGAAGGAGAAATGCGGCTCCTCGCTACCCAGCAGCGGCCGGGGCAGGCGCACCGCCGCCGGATCGCCGCCTGCCGCCAGCCGCTCCACCGCCGGGCCGCCGGGAAAGCCCAGCTTGAGGATCTTGGCGGTCTTGTCGAAGGCCTCCCCCACAGCATCGTCGATGGTGGTGGCGAGGCGGCGGTAGCGGCCGACCCCCTCCACCAGCAGCAGCTGGCAATGCCCGCCCGAGACCAGCAGCAGGGCATAGGGAAAGGCCAGCGCCGGATCGGCGAGGCGCGGGCTGAGGGCGTGGCCTTCG
This sequence comes from Porphyrobacter sp., assembly GCA_014359685.1. Taxonomy (GTDB): domain Bacteria; phylum Pseudomonadota; class Alphaproteobacteria; order Sphingomonadales; family Sphingomonadaceae; genus Croceibacterium. Next base: position 3,146 of record JACIYY010000107.1, read on the forward strand.
AGGTGGTTGATCGCCAGCAGCGGCCGCTCGCTCGCCATCGCCAGCGCCTTGGCGGTGACGAGGCCGACCATCACCCCGCCGATCAGCCCCGGCCCGGCGGTCGCCGCCACCGCATCGCAATCGGCCAGCGTCACGCCGGCCTCGCGCAGCACCCGCTCGATCAGCGGGGCGAGCCGTTCGGCATGGGCGCGCGCGGCGATCTCCGGCACCACGCCGCCATAGGGGGCGTGGGCATCATCCTGCGAGGCGATCGCCTGGGCCACGATCCGGCGGTCTGCCGTCACCAGGGCCGCGGCGGTTTCATCGCAGCTGCTCTCGATCCCCAGTACCAGCATGGCAACGGTTCCACTGGACGCAATCGCGCTTTAGGGCAAGCAAACCCATGACCGACCCGCCCCGCCCCGCCCCGCTGCTC
>JACIYY010000108.1 GCA_014359685.1 Porphyrobacter sp.
CAGGGCTTCGCCTTCGGGGTTGGCGTCGACCGACTGGCGATGCTGAAATACGGGATGGACGATCTGCGCGCCTTCTTCGACGGCGATGTTCGCTGGCTGCGCCATTACGGCTTTTCCGCCTTCGACCAGCCGACGCTCTCCGCCGGGGTGGGGGCGCGGGCATGAAGGTTCCGGTCGAATGGCTGCGCGCCTTCCTCGACACCCAGGCCACATTGGCCGAGATCGCCGCGACGCTGAACGCGATTGGGCTGGAGGTCGAGGGGATCGACGATCCGGCCGAGCGGCTGGCCGGCTTCCGCGTCGCCGAGGTGGTGAGCGCCGCGCCGCATCCCGATGCCGACAAGCTGCAGGTGCTGAGCGTCGTCGCCGGCGCGGATGTGAACGGCGGTGCGCCGGTGCAGGTGGTGTGCGGCGCGCCCAATGCCCGCGCCGGGATCAAGGGCGTGCTGGGCCTGCCCGGCGCGGTGGTGCCGGCAAATGGCATGGCGCTGCGCAAGAGCGCGATCCGCGGCATCGAGAGCAACGGCATGATGTGCTCGGTCCGCGAGCTGGAGCTGGGCGAGGAGCATGATGGGATCATCGAGCTGCCCGGCGATGCGCCGGTCGGCGCCGCCTTCGCCGAGTATCGCGGCACCAGCCCGGTCATCGAGGTGGCGATCACCCCCAACCGGCCCGATTGCATGGGGGTGGAAGGCATAGCGCGCGACCTCGCTGCGGCCGGGCTGGGCACGTTCAAGCCCTATCGTGCGGAGCCGGTGGCGGGCGATTTCCCCTGTCCGGTGGAGATTCGCACCGACGATTCCGAAGGGTGCCCGGCCTTCTATGGCCGGGTGATCCGGGGCGTCCGCAACGGCGCCTCCCCGGAATGGATGCAGCGTCGGCTGATCGCGGCCGGGCAGCGCCCGATCAGCGCGCTGGTCGACATCACCAATTACCTGATGCTGGGCTTCGGGCGGCCGGCCCATGTTTACGATCTGGCGAAGCTGAGCGGCCCGGTGGTGGCGCGGCGCGCGCGCGCGGGCGAGCAGGTGCTGGCGCTGAACGGCCGGACCTATACGCTCTCGCCCGAAATGACGGTGATCGCCGATGACGCGCAGGTCCACGATATCGCCGGGATCATGGGCGGCGAGCATTCGGGGGTGGGCGAGAGCACGACCGACGTGCTGCTGGAGATTGCCTGGTTCGATCCTGAACGGATCGGCCTGACCGGGCGGCGGCTGGGCCTTGCCAGCGATGCCCGCACCCGGTTCGAGCGGGGGGTCGATCCCGCGTTTCTGGACGAGGGGCTCGATCTGCTGACCGCGCTGGTGCTGGAGGTGTGCGGCGGCGAGCCATCGCAGGTGGTGCGCGCAGGGACTCCGCCGAATGAGCCGAAGCGGATCGCCTACGATCCGGCGCTGGCCGGGCGGCTGGGCGGGGTGGCGGTGCCCGAGGCCGAGCAGCGGCGGATCCTGACCGCGCTGGACTTTGCGGTGGCGCCGGATCCTGAATTGCGTTCAGGACAGAGCTGGACCGTCACCGCGCCGCTGCGGCGGCTCGACATCGAAGGGCCGGCCGACATCGTCGAGGAGGTGGTCCGCATCCACGGCCTCGACCGGATCGCCAGCGTGGCGCTGCCGCGCGCCGAGGGGGTGGCGCGGCCAACCGCGACCCCGCAGCAGCGGATCGAGCGCCGGCTGCGCCGGGTGGCAGCGGCGCGCGGGCTGAACGAGGCGGTGACCTGGTCGTTCGTGCCGCTGGCCGATGCCGAAGCCTTTGCGGAAAGCGCGGGCGGGCTATGGGTGCTCGACAACCCGATCAGCGAGGAGATGAAGGCAATGCGCCCTTCGCTGCTGCCGGGCCTGCTGGCGGCGGCGCGGCGCAACCTCGATCGCGGCGCGGCGGGGCTGCGGCTGTTCGAGATCGGTCGTCGCTATCTGCGCGGCGAGGGGGTCGCGAGCGACGAGCGGGCGACGCTGGCGGTGCTGCTGGCGGGCGAGAAGGCGCCGCGCGGCTGGGCGACCGGCAAGGCGCAGCGCTTCGACGCCTATGACGCCAAGGCGGATGCGCTGGCCCTGCTGGCCGAGGCCGGGGTGCCGGTCGAGAGGGTCCAGGTGACCGCGCCCGATGCGGCCGGGCCGGGGCCGCAGTTCCACCCCGGCCAGTCGGCGACCCTGCGGCTGGGGCCGAAGGCGGTGCTCGCCCGCTTCGGCGCGCTGCATCCGCGCCTGCTGGCGCAGTTCGATGTCGATGCGCCGGTGGTCGCGGCCGAGCTGTTCCTCGACGCGCTGCCGGCGCGCAAGGGGGCCGACGGCTTCGCCCGCGCGCCCTATGCACCGCCGGCCCTGCAGGCGGTGACGCGCGATTTTGCCTTCGTGGTGCCGGCCGATCTGCCCGCCGGCGAGCTGGTGCGCGCGGTGCAGGGGGCGGACAAGGCCAACATCGTGGCGGCGCGGCTGTTCGATGAGTTCCGCGGGCCTGGCGTGCCCGAAGGGGCCAAGTCGCTGGCGGTGGAGGTCACGCTCCAGCCCGGCGAGCACAGCTTTACCGACGAGCAATTGCAGGCGATCGCCGGCCGGATCGTCGCGGCAGCGCAGCGGCTGGGCGCGGTGCTGCGCGGCTGAGCCCGAGCGGCGCGGCCATGGTGGTGGACCGGCGGCGCGCGGGCCGCTAACCGGCGCGTCATGCCTGCCGATGCCGTGTCCAGCCGCCGCACCTTCGCGATCATCTCCCACCCCGATGCGGGCAAGACCACGCTGACCGAAAAGCTGCTGCTGACCGGCGGCGCGATCCACCTCGCCGGAGAGGTCAAGGCGCGCGGGGCCGCGCGGCGGGCGCGCTCGGACTGGATGAAGATCGAGCAGCAGCGCGGGATCTCGGTCACCAGCTCGGTGATGACCTTCCAGAAGGACGGCATCACCTTCAACCTGCTCGACACGCCGGGGCACGAGGATTTCTCCGAGGATACCTACCGCACGCTGACGGCGGTCGATTCGGCGGTGATGGTGATCGACGCTGCCAAGGGGATCGAGCAGCAGAC
>JACIYY010000109.1 GCA_014359685.1 Porphyrobacter sp.
AGAGACCGCTTCGCTCGCCCGGCAGCGGGGACGTGCCCGTTGCCCGTTGCCTTGGACTCGCCCGTCACCCTGAACTTGTTTCAGGGTCCATTGCGCCATTCGCACCGGTTTGCCGGGCGCGATGGACCCTGAAACGAGTTCAGGGTGACAGCGTGAGGGGCGACGGCGCGAGGGGCGACAGCGTGAGGGGAAGTGACAGCGTGAGGGGGCGTGACAACGTGAGGGGGCGTGACGACGTGAGGGCAAGGAAGCCATGAAACTCGGCCGGCTCAACCATATCGGGGTCGCCACGCCGGACCTCGATGCCGCCATCGCCTTCTATCGCGAGGTGATGGGCGCCAGCGACATTACCGAGCCGTTCGACATGCCCGAACAGGGCGTGCGGGTGTGCTTCGTCAATACGCCCACCGACAGCGGCCCGGACTGTGCAAATCACGGCACCCAGATCGAGCTGCTCGCGCCGCTGGACGAGACCAGCCCGGTGTTCGGCTTCATCCAGAAGAACCCGCTGGGCGGGCAGCACCATGTCTGTTTCGAGGTGCCCGATATCGAGGCGGCGCGCGCATGGTTCGCCAGCCAGAACAAGCGCATTCTCGGCCCGACCCGCATCGGCGCGCATGGCACGCCGATCTTCTTCGTGCATCCCAAGGACATGAACGGCATGCTGACCGAGATCATGGAGACTCCGCGAGAGGCGCATTGATGGCAGAGATCGAGACCAATCGCGGCGAGGATACCGGCGCCGCGCCCGAGCCGCGCGACCGGCCCGAACCGGCCGCCCGTCCCTCTCTGGACGCCTGGGCGCAGGCCGCCGCGAAGGAGGTCAAGGGCAAGGACCTGACCTGGCACACGCCCGAAGGCATCGCCGTCAAGCCGCTCTACACCGAAGCGGACGTGGCCGGGTGGGATCCCGGCCTGCCCGGCTTCGCGCCCTTCACGCGCGGGGTGCGCGCCAGCATGTATGCCGGCCGGCCATGGACGATCCGGCAATATGCGGGCTTTTCCACCGCCGAGGAATCGAACGCCTTCTATCGCCGCAACCTGGCCGCCGGGCAGAAGGGCCTGTCGGTGGCCTTCGACCTCGCCACCCATCGCGGCTATGACAGCGACCATCCGCGCGTCGTCGGCGATGTCGGCAAGGCCGGCGTGGCGATCGACACTGTCGAGGACATGAAGATCCTGTTCGACGGCATCCCGCTCGACCAGATGAGCGTGTCGATGACCATGAACGGGGCGGTGATCCCGATCCTGGCCTTCTTCATCGTCGCGGGCGAGGAACAGGGCGTGCCGGCCGAACAGCTCGACGGGACCATCCAGAACGACATCTTGAAGGAGTTCATGGTCCGCAACACCTATATCTACCCGCCCGAACCGAGCATGCGGATCGTCTCGGACATCTTCGCCTACACCTCCAGGAAGATGCCGCGGTTCAACTCCATCTCCATCTCCGGCTATCACATGCAGGAAGCCGGCGCGACGCAGGTGCAGGAGCTCGCCTTCACCATCGCCGATGGCATGGAATATGTGAAATATGGCGTCGCCAGCGGGCTGGACATCGACCAGTTCGCCGGGCGCCTGTCGTTCTTCTTCGCCATCGGCATGAACTTCTTCATGGAGGTCGCCAAGCTGCGCGCCGCGCGCACGCTGTGGCACCGGGCGATGACTCAGCTGGGCGCGAAGTCCGAACGCAGCAAGATGCTGCGCACCCATTGCCAGACCAGCGGCGTGTCGCTGACCGAGCAGGACCCCTACAACAACGTCATCCGCACCACGATCGAGGCGATGGCCGCGATGCTGGGCGGCACCCAGTCGCTGCACACCAATGCGCTGGACGAGGCGATCGCCCTGCCGACCGATTTCTCCGCCCGGATCGCCCGCAACACCCAGATCGTCATCCAGGAAGAGACCGGGATGACCAGGGTGGTCGATCCGCTCGGCGGCTCCTATTATATCGAGGCGCTGACCAGCCAGCTGGTCGATGCGGCGTGGGCGATCATCGAGCGGGTCGAGAACGAGGGCGGCATGGCCCGGGCGGTCGCCGCCGGCTGGCCCAAGGCGATGATCGAGGAGGCCGCCGCCGCCCGCCAGGCCCGCGTCGATCGCGGCGAGGATGTGATCGTCGGCGTCAACCGCTATCGCCTTGAGAACGAGGATGTCCTCGACACGCTCGACATCGACAACGCCAAAGTGCGCGAATCGCAGATCGCGCGCATCAACCGGGTCAAGGAGAGCCGCGACGAAGCCGCCTGCCGGGCCGCGCTGGAGGCGCTGCGCAAGGGCGCGGCCGCGCCCCAGTCGCGGGACAACAACCTCCTTGCCCTTGCCGTCGAATGCGCCCGCGCCCGCGCGACCCTGGGCGAGATCAGCGCCGCGATGGAGGACAGCTTCACCCGCTACGGCACGCGGCCGACCCCGGTGAAGGGCGTCTATGGCGCGCCCTATGCCGGCGATCCGCGCTGGCAGCAGGTGGTGGAGGGGGTCGAGGCGGTCGGGCGGCGGCTGGGTCGCCGGCCGAGGATCCTCGTCGCCAAGATGGGCCAGGACGGGCATGATCGCGGCGCCAACGTGATCGCCAGCGCGTTTGGCGACATGGGCTTCGACGTCACCTCCGGGCCGCTGTTCCAGACGCCCGAGGAGACCGTGGTGCTGGCGCTGGAAAGCGGCGTCGACGTGGTCGGCGCCTCAAGCCTCGCGGCCGGGCACAAGGTGCTGATCCCCGACCTGATCCGGCGGCTGCGCGAGGCCGGGCGCGGCGACATCAAGGTGATCGCCGGCGGCGTCATCCCGCCGCAGGA
>JACIYY010000011.1 GCA_014359685.1 Porphyrobacter sp.
GATCCGCTGGGTGACGCGTTCGACGATCGGGTTCATGGCACCATCCTTCTTCCCACGGCGACCGGCAGCCGGCGCGCGCCGGGCACTGCTGCGGTCACATCACTCATGCCAACTCACTCCGTCGCGTTCGGCCAGCGCGATCGAGGCGCTCGGGCCCCAGCTACCGGCGCTGTAGGGGCGGGGGGTCAGCCCTTCCTCCTGCCACAGCGCGCGGATCGCGTCGATCCAGCGCCATTGCGCCTCCACCTCGTCGCGGCGCACGAACAGCGTCTGGTCGCCTTCGATCAGGTCCAGCAGCAGCCGTTCATAGGCGATCCGCCGCTCCCGGCCGGACAGCGCATCGGCCAGCGCGATGTCGAGCGGCACCTGTCGCAGGCTCATCCCCCGGCGGTCCAGCCCGGGCACCTTGGCCATCAGCGACAGGGTGATGTTCTCCCGCGGCTGAATCCCGATCACCAGCCGGTTGGGGTGCGTGCGGGCCTGCTTGAAGATCGAATGCGGGATGCACCGGAACTGCACCACGATCTCGGTCAGCCGCTGCGGCATCCGTTTGCCGGTGCGCAGGTAGAACGGCACGCCGTGCCAGCGCCAGTTGTCGACATGGGCCTTCAGCGCCACGAAGGTCTCGACCTCGCTGTCGCGGCCCAGCTCCTCGTCATAGCCGGGCACGAATGCACCGCCGACCGCGCCGCCGCGATACTGGCCGGTGACGCTTTCTCCCGCCTTCAGCGGGCGCAGCGCGCGCAGCACCTTGACCTTCTCGTCGCGGACCGGACCGGCATCGAAGCTGACCGGCGGCTCCATCGCCACCAGCGCCAGCAACTGAAGCATATGGTTCTGCACCATGTCGCGCAGCGCGCCGGTGTTCTCGTAGAAGTCGGCGCGCCCCTCCAGCCCCACCGTCTCGGCCACGGTGATCTGCACGTGATCGATGTGACGCGCATTCCACAGCGGCTCGAACATCAGGTTGGCGAAGCGCAGTGCGATCAGGTTCTGCACCGTCTCCTTGCCCAGATAATGGTCGATGCGGAAGATCCGCTCCTCCGGGAAGGCGGCCGCGACCGCGTCGTTGATCGTGCAGCTGGAGGCGAGATCGTGGCCGAGCGGCTTCTCCAGGCTGATCCGCGCCCCGTCCCCGGCCAGCCCGACGCGGGCGAGGCCGGCGATGGTCTGCTCGAACAGGCTGGGCGCGGTGGACAGGAAGATCGACAGCCCGCCGGGGGCCTCCCCGACGCGCTCGGCCAGCGCATCGAACCCCTCGGGCGCGGTCACGTCGAGCGGCTGGTAGCTCAGCCGATTGAGGAAATCGGCCATCGAGGCGCGGCGATTGGCCGGCAGATGCGTCTCCACCGCGGCCCGCGCCAGGTTGCGGAACGCATGATCGTCGAGATCGGAGCGGGCGGTGCCGATGATCCCCAGCCGCTCGGGCAGGAACCCGTCGGCGGCCAGCGCGCTCAGCGAAGGCAGCAGCATCCGCTGGGCAAGATCGCCCGTCGCGCCGAACAACAGCAGCTTGCTGGCCTTGGTCCCGGTCATGCGCGCGCGGCGTGCTCCTGTGGCTGGTATGGCGATCCGGCGGCGATGCACCCGGCAGCGCGCGGGGGCAAGGCCGGGCTCACCCGCTCTTGCTCACCATCACCGTCTTGCCCTCGAATTCGGCCGGGCCGAAACTGGTCATGAAGCTGACATCGGCGGCATCGCGGCCGACGCCGATCTTCACCGTGTCGGCCGGATCGGCCATGCCGGTGGCGTCCAGGATATGCCAGGCGCCGCCGCCGGGCACGGTCGGATCGCTCAGGAACACCTCGGCCACGGCGTGAAAATCGGGCGGCTCCACCCCCGGCGCATAACAGCTGACAAAGCGCGCCGGCACGGCGGAGGCGCGCGCCAGAGTGATCATCACATGGGCATAGTCGCGGCAGATCCCGCGCCGTTCGACGAAGCTGTCGAGCGCGGTGGTGGTCGCCGTGCTCGAGCCCGGCACATAAGAGAAGTTCTGCGCCACCCAGTCGCGCATCGCGACCATCCGCGGCCCGCCCGACAGATGCCCGAACTCCGCCTCGACGAAAGGCTGGAACCGGTCGGCCGGGCAATACCGGCTGTCGAACAGATATTGCACCGCTTCGCCGGGCAAATCGTGCGGCTCCAGCCGGCCCAGCGTGCCAAGGTCGGCGAGCAGGCGGCTGACCTCGACCTGCGCCGTGTAATCGACCTGGTAGAAGCCTTCGCTGCGCAGCCAGATACGCTCGCCGATCATGTCCTGCGCCGGAATCCGGGCGAGGTGCTGGGCCTCGCTCATCGCGCAGTCGGAGGACAGGATCCGCTGTTCCGGGATCGCCGCCGCCTCGAACTGGAGCAGCACGTCGCTGGGGCCGTGCAGGGAAAAGCTGAAGCTGGCGGAAATATCGATCGGCATATGACCCACGCAACGCGGTTCCGGCGCGGCGGTTTCGCGGCTGCGGAGAAAAGCGCCGCATCGCACCCGGCGGCCGGGCGCCGCCGCGCTGTCGCTCAGGCGATGACCCCGAACAGGTCATGCTCGCCGGCATCCTCCACCCGCACCGCGACCAGATCGCCGGCGGCCAGCGTCGCGGGCACGTCGCGCAGCAGCACCTGCCCGTCGATCTCGGGCGCGTCGGCCTGGCTGCGGCCGGTGGCGCCGATGCTGCCATCCTCGGGATTGGCCTCGCCCACCTCGTCGATGATGACCGGCAGCGTGCGGCCGACCTTGGCGGCGAGCTTGGCCGCGCTGATCCGGCTGGTCAGCGCCATCAGCCGGGCGAAGCGTTCCTCCTTGACCGGCTCCGGCACCGGGTCGGGCAGGGCATTGGCGGCCGCGCCCGCCACCGGCTCGAACCGGAACGCGCCGACCCGGTCAAGCTGCGCTTCCTCCAGCCAGTCGAGCAGATAGGCGAAGTCCGCCTCGGTCTCGCCGGGAAAGCCGACCACGAAGCTGCTGCGGACCGCGATATCGGGGCAGATCTCACGCCAGCGGCGCAGCCGGTCGAGCACCTTGGCCTCGTTCGCCGGGCGCTTCATCGCCCGCAGCACGGCCGGGCTGGCGTGCTGGAACGGGATGTCGAGATAGGGGGTCAGCAGCCCTTCGGCCATCAGCGGGATGACCTGGTCGACATGCGGGTAGGGATAGACGTAGTGCAGCCGCACCCACGGCGCGCGCCCCTCGGTCGTGCGCATCCCGCCCAGCTCGCGCGCCAGGTCGGTCATGTGCGCGCGCACCGCGCGCCCGTGCCAGTCGCGCGCCTCGTGGCGGGTGTCGACGCCATAGGCAGAGGTGTCCTGGCTGATCACCAGCAGCTCCCTGGTGCCCGCGGCCAGCAGCTTTTCCGCCTCGCGCAGCACCGCGTCGATGCGCCGGCTGGCGAGCGGGCCGCGCAGCTGCGGGATGATGCAGAAGGCGCAGGCATGGTTGCAGCCTTCGGAAATCTTCAGATAGCTGTAATGGCGCGGGGTCAGCTTGACGTCCATCGCCGGGATCAGGTCGACGAACGGCCCCTGGCTGGGCGGCGCCGCCTCGTGCACCGCCTCCACCACCTGTTCGTATTGATGCGCGCCGGTGACGGCCAGCACCTGCGGGAAGCGGGCGCGGATGGTCGCCGCCTCCTCCCCCATGCAGCCGGTCACGATCACCCGGCCGTTCTCGGCCATCGCCTCGCCGATCGCCTCCAGGCTCTCCGCCTTGGCGCTGTCGAGGAAGCCGCAAGTATTGACCACCACCACGTCGGCGCCGGCATAATCGGGGCTCATCGCATAGCCATCGGCGCGCAGGCGGGTCAGGATGCGTTCGGAATCGACCAGCGCCTTGGGGCAGCCCAGGCTGACCATTCCCACGCGCTTGGGCCCCACGCGCCCGGGCGCGCCGCTGAGGGCGTCGGAGGAGATTTGCGATGTCATGATCGCAGCGCCCCTACACCAAAGCCGCGCCATGCGCTAGGTGGCGCAGCATGGGCCCTGTCAACTGGACCGGCGTGCTCGCCGCGTGGATCGTCGCCGCCGCTCTGGGGGCGGCGTTCTATGGCCGGCGGGCGCTGCCGCTGAAGGATCGCGGCCGCCACGTGGTTGCTGCCGTGCTGCTGGCGGTGACGGCGGCGATGATGGGCCATATGTTCGCCCGGGTGGGGGAGGCGTCGCTGGCGGCCAGGCCGTGGCTCTACGCGATGATGTCGGGCGGGCTGGCGCTGGCCTTTGCCGGGCCGGCGCTGTTCATCGCCTATCTCCGCCGCGATCTCCCGCTGCGCGCCGCCTGGGCCGATTACGGCTTCTGGGTGCTCGCCTATCTGGCGATGGGCGGGGCCTTCGCGGTGCTGGCCTAGCCTGTATCGACATTCGCGCGTCCCCATCTGCTTGGGAGCGCGTCTTGCAGACGCTCAGCCGAGACCGCAATCGTCCGCGCCCATGCCCCGCGCGCCACACATGTCTCACGAGGGGCAGCGCATTTCGTCCGCGATGCCGTTCGCGCGGCGGTCTTGCGCCAGCGCTGCTGGGCGCCTGGCTCCGAACGGGTCTTGACCCTCATCGGTCGCCCGATCGCGGGGAGATCGGGCTGTTCCATTCCGCTGCGCGTCGCTAGTCTCGCCCGCCAAGCCACTGCGGGGACGATCGACGAATGGCCACCGACATTGCCGATGACAGGCCAGGCTGGCGGCGCGTCCTGCGCGCGTTGGGGCAGCGCAAGACCGGCTTCATGGCGCTGTTCGGCTTTGCCAGCGGGCTGCCCTTCGCGCTGTTCCTGGGCACGCTCTACGCCTGGCTGAGCGAGGCCGAGGTCGACCTCGAGACGATGGGCGTGTTCTCGCTGATCGGGCTTGCCTATGCGTTCCAGTTCCTGTGGTCGCCACTGCTCGACCGGCTCGACATCCCGGTGATGCGCCGGCTGGGCAAGCGCAAGCAATGGATCGTGCTGGCGCAGGTGGCGCTGGGGATCATCCTGGTCTCGCTGTCGGCGCTCGACCCGCGCACCTCGCTCGGCTGGTTCTCGCTGCTGGCGGGGATCGGCGCCTTTGCCAGCGCGACTCAGGACATCGTCATCAACGCCTGGCGGATCGACGTGGCGGACGAGGAGGCGACGCTCGATATCCTTTCGACCGTCTACCAGATGGGCTTTCGCCTCGCCTCGCTGGTGGGCGGGGCGCTGGCCCTGATCATCGCGGCGCGGATCGGCTGGCCGCAGACCTATATGGTGATGGGTGCGATCCTGCTGGCGATTGGCATCGCCGGCCTGTTCGCGCCCGATGCGGCGGCAAAGCGCGACCTGATCGCCGATGCCGACGAGCTGGCCGAGCTGCGCCAGCCGGGCCAGCTGACGCCTCGCGTACGCGGCTGGGCGCTGGTCGCGGTGGGGCTGCTGTGGACCTGGGCGATCGGCGTGGTCGGCGTGTTCATGGTCCGCTCGATGACCGCAGCGCCGGCCGACCGGCCCGATCCGACTGTGTTCACCGCCACCTACGGCCCGCTGATCATCGTCGCCACCATCGTCCTGCCGGCGCTGATCGCCGCCTGGCTGGTCAAGATGCAGCGCGAAGGACGCCACGTGGTGGCGGAAGGGGAGAGCGTCGCCCGCCCGCTAAGCCCCGTCACCGATCATCTGTATCGTGCGCTGGTGCTGCCGCTGACCGAGTTCGTCGGGCGGATGGGCTGGTCGCTGGTGCTGATCCTGGCGCTGGTGCTGACCTATCGCATCACCGACGCGATCTGGGGCACCTTTGCCTATCCGTTCTATCTCGGCGAGCTGGACTATACGAACGACGAGGTGGCGGTCGCCTCCAAGTTCTTTGGCGTGGGCGCCATCGTGCTGGGGCTGGCGCTGGGGGGATGGCTGCTGACGGTGCTCGGCCGGATGGCGACGCTGACGCTGGGCGCGGTGCTGGCGGCGGCGACCAACCTGCTCTACGCCGATCTGGCCATCGGCGGGGCCACGATGCAGGCCGCCAGCGACCTGACCGGCTTCACCTGGGCCGTGCTGCAATTTCCCGGCGGCAGCGAGCGGCTGGCCCGCCTGATGATCACCATCTTTGCGGAGAACCTTGCCGTCGGCGTGGCCGGCGCGGCCTATGTGGCGTGGCTCTCCTCGATCGTCGCCAGGGGCTATTCGGCGGTGCAATACGCCCTTCTCGCCTCGCTGACGCTGCTGGTCGGCACGCTGGGGCGCGGCGCGCTGGGCCAGATGATCGAGCAGCGCGGTTATTACGAGGTGTTCATGTTCGTCACGCTGATCGGCCTCGTCGCGGTGGTGCTGTGCCTGGCCGAATGGTGGCGCGAGGCGCGGGCAGGGCGGGCTGCGGGGGTGGTCGCGCCGGACCCGGCGCTGGCGGCGGCGGAGTAGGGGATCGTGACGGGCGCCAATCGACACGTGATCGATCAGTCGCTGCAAATCCTGCGCGAGGGGTTGATGCCGTTTCTACGGGAGCGGATCGACGCAGCCGTTCGGGATCGCGTGCTTGATTTGGCACTCGCGCGCGAGCTGGTCGATCGGCCGAGCGGCGAGTGGAACGTGTCCGTCATGCTTCGCGTGATGCGCGCCCGCTGGAACGAGGTTTGCCCGGAGCTCGACCGGCGCGCGCGGCCGTTGCTGTTCGAGGCTGCGAGCTACCACGCGCCCGCTCCCGAATACGGAGGCGTTCCGGCAGGAATTGCGGACTCGCCTCGGGCGGGCCGCAAACGAAGGCTTGGCATTCCTTGATGTCAATGCAGGGGAACTGCACCGCGACCTGGGCGGCGGATCCGGTCGGCACGGTCGGATGGTTCCGTGCTGCAACGTCATGCATGAGGCGCTGCGGCTCGGGGACGAGGTTCTGCAAACGTCACCGTCAGGACTTACCAGTCGGCTCACCATCCGCTATCGTCTGCCGCGCTGAGCGGAAGCCGATCATTCCGGCACCCGCCGTTGGCCTTCACCACCTGCCCCAAAGACAGAGCGAGCCGGCGATCAGCACCGGCAGGCATCCGGGTCAGTGCGCGCAGCGCCCCGGCAATGCTGTTGCGCCACGCGGCGCCCGAGGGGGGAGACGTGGGCGCCGCTGCCCGCGAGGAGTGTGAGCCAAAGCCTTGTCCACTGGTCGGGACGAGAGGATTCGAACCTCCGACCCCCACACCCCCAGTGTGATGCGCTACCAGGCTGCGCTACGTCCCGGACCGGTGGAGCGGCGCCTATAGGCAGCCCCTCGGCCCATGGCAAGCGCTGCGCCCCCTGCCCGCGGGGGGAGGGTCGATTGCACCCCTGTGGCAATGCTGCTAGGCGCGCCGCTCCACGACGGGGCGCCTCTGCGCTGTCCGGTCCGCGCGCCCGCGTGGATAGCGATCACCCCGACCTGATAGGGCGACATGATGCTTGATTTCCTTGCCGCCGGCGCCGGTGCCGCCGCGCCCCCGGGATGGGTGCAGTTCCTGCCGATCATCGGCATGGTGGCGATCTTCTGGTTCCTGATCATCCGCCCGCAGATGCGGCGGCAGAAGGATCACCAGGCCCGGATCGCGGCCATCAAGCGCGGCGATCAGGTGGTCACCGCCGGCGGATTGATCGGCAAGATCACCCGGGTCGATGACGATTATGTCGAGGTCGAGCTGGCGCAGGGCGTGCGCGTGCGCGCGGTGAAGAGCACCATCGGCGACATCCTGCCGCCCGGCGGCAAAGCGGCCAACGACTGACCGGCGGCCGGGGCGATGCTCGACTTTCCGCGCTGGAAGCGCCTGTTCCTGTGGGGCATCACGCTGATCGCGGTGTTCGCGGCGGTGCCGTCGATCGTGTCGCTGACCGGCGCGGGCTGGCCCTCCGCGCTGCCCGGCCCGACGGTCAATCTCGGCCTCGACCTGGCGGGCGGATCGCACATCCTGCTGGAAGCCGATCCGGCGCAGGTCGCGCGCCAACGGCTCGACACCATGGAGGAGGCGGTGCGCGATGCGCTGCGCACCGCACAGCCGCGCATCCGCCATGGCGAGATTTCGACCGCCGGCGGCCGCCTGTCGGTGATGCTGGAGGATGCCGGGCAGGTCGATGCCGCGCGCGACGCGATCGAGCCGCTGACCACCGGCGCCGGCCTCACCGGGCAGCGCGACTGGACCATCCAGGTGCTCGACGGCACCCGCGTCGTGGTCGCGCCGACCCAGGCCGGCCTCGATCTGGCGGTGACTCAGGCGATGGACAGCGCAACCGAGGTGGTCCGCAAGCGGATCGACGCGCTGGGCACGCGCGAGCCGACGATCATCCGCCAGGGCGACAACCGGATCGTCGTGCAGGTCCCGGGGCTGGACGATCCGCAGGCGCTGAAGGATCTGCTCGGCCAGACCGCCAACCTCGAATTCAAGCTGGTCGACACCAGCGTGCCGCTGGCCGACGCGGCGCAGGGGATGGCCCCGCCTGGCAGCGAGATCGTGCCCTATGCGCCCGGCACGCCGTTCGCCGGCAGTGCGATCGCGGTCGAGCGGCTGGGTGGCATCCGCGGCGATTCGCTGACCAATGCGCAGCAGAGCTTCAACCCTCAGACCAACGAGCCGGTGGTGACGATCACCTTCGATGCGAACGGCGCCGCGCGCTTCGCCCGGCTGACCACGCAGAACGTCAACCGCCAGTTCGCCATCATCCTCGACGGCAAGGTTCTGTCTGCGCCGGTCATCAACGAGCCGATCCTGGGTGGCACGGCGGAGATTTCCGGCAGCTTCACCGTGGAATCGGCCAACGCGCTCGCCATCTCGCTGCGATCGGGCGCGCTGCCGGTCGATCTGACGGTGATCGAGGAGCGCACCGTCGGGCCCGATCTGGGCGCCGATTCGATCCGCAGCGGTATTCTGGCGATGACCATCGGCTCGCTGCTGGTGATCGCGCTGATGGTGGCGAGCTATGGCCGCTTCGGCCTCTATGCCACCGCAGCGCTGATCCTCAACGTACTGATGATCCTGGGGATCATGGCGGTGATGAACACCACGCTGACGCTGCCGGGCATCGCCGGCTTCGTCCTCACCATCGGTGCGGCGGTGGATGCCAACGTACTGATCTACGAACGCATCCGCGAAGAGCGCAAGCGCGGCCGGCGGGTGATCGCGGCGGTGGAGACCGGCTATGCCGAGGCCAGCCGGGCGATCTACGACGCCAACGTCACCAACTTCATCGCCGGGGTGCTGCTGTTCCTGTTCGGCTCCGGCCCGGTCCGGGGGTTCGCGGTGGTGCTGATCATCGGCCTGTTCACGTCCGTGTTCACCGGCGTGACCCTGACGCGGATGTGGGTCGCGGGCTGGCTGCGCCGGGCTCGGCCCAGCGACCTGACGATCTAGGAAAGCGATCATGCGCCTGCTCAAGCTCGTCCCCGATAACACCAACATCAAGTTTCTGAAGTGGCGCGTGCCCTTCTACGCGGTCAGCCTGCTGCTGATCGCCGCCAGCTGGGCGCTGGTGCTGACCAAGGGGCTCAATTACGGCGTCGACTTTGTCGGCGGGCAGGAGGTGCGCGTCACCTTTGAGGATCGGGCCGAGGCGCCGATCGCCCAGCTGCGCGACCGCGTCGGCGCGCTCGGCTTCGGGGAGCCGGTGATCCAGCGTTTCGGCGATGCCAATTCGGTTTCCATCCGCGTGCCGCTGCCCGAAGGTGCCGAGGACCAGCCGGGCGCCGCAACGCGGATCGGCGACCGGGTGATCGCCGCGATCGAGAGCGATTTCGACAATGTGCGCCGCGACGCCAACGAGACGGTGTCGGGCAAGGTCGCGGGCGAGTTCCGGACCACCGCGCTCTACGC
>JACIYY010000110.1 GCA_014359685.1 Porphyrobacter sp.
GGCGGAGCGCTCCGCCGAGGCAGCGCCTGCCTCCTGTGCCCGGGGCAGCAGCACCAGCGCCAGCGCCGCCGCGACGGCCCCGCCCAGCGCCACACCGCGTGCCGCCCGCCGCCAGGCGACCACCGCCGCCAGCACCGCCGCCGCCAGCAGCAGCGCGAGCGCGACGAATGCCCCGCCGCCCTGCCGCCATGCCAGCCAGGCCAGCGCCAGCGCGGTCAGGCCCATCGGCACCGCCATGGCGCGGCGAAAGCGCTCCATCCACGGACCGGGCCGAGGGATCAGCCGGCGCAGCGCCGGCACGAAGCCCAGCGCCAGGAACGGCAGCGCCAGCCCCAGCCCCAGCGTCGCGAACAGCGCCAGCGCCAGCGCCCATGGCAGCAGCAGCGCCGCGCCCAGCGCCGCCGCCATGAACGGGCCGGTGCAGGGCGTGGCGACGAAGGCCGCGAGGAGCCCGGTGGCAAAGGCGCTCGACCGCCCGCCGGCGCGGGTGATCGACAGCGAGGGCAGCTCGTAGAGGCCGGCGAGGTTGGCGGTGATCGCCACGCTCAGCACCAGCAGCGCGACCACCACCCCCGGCTCCTGCAACTGGAAGGCCCAGCCGATCTCGCTGCCGGCGGCGCGCAGCGCCAGCAGGCTCGCCCCTAGCGCCAGACAGGCGAGCACCACCCCGGCCGTATAGGCCAGCGCCTCGCGCCGGGCACCGGCGGCGCTTTCGCCGGCGCGCGCCAGGGTCAGCGCCTTGAGGCTGAGGATCGGGAACACGCAGGGCATCAGGTTGAGCAGCAACCCGCCGAGCACGGCGCCGCCCAGCAGCGTCCACAACGGCGCACCGGCCGCGCCCTCCAATGGCCTGCCGCCGGTCGGCACCGGGCCGGGCGCGGCGACGAAGCGGAGGCCGCGGCCCGCCTCGTCGAGCTTGAGGATCCCCTCGATCCGCTGTGGTGCGCCCGCCAGCCCCTTGCGCGGGATCTCCACCACCAGCAGGTCGCCGGCGCGGGCGAAGCGCTGGGGCGCGGCATAATCGACCAGCTGGGGGGTGGCGACGAAGACGTGCGGATCGGTCAGCGGCATGGTCGCCGGCAGCGGGATGGCGAGGCGCAGCCGGTCGCTCTCCAGCGCGAAGCGCGCCGGGCGGTCGAGCAGCGGCGGCAGCGCCGCGCGCCAGCCATCGAAGCGGCTGTCGCGCGGGCCGCTGTCGGCCACCCGCACCCGCAGCGTCAGCGTCGCGCGCTCGGGCACGCAGATCGCGTCGGTGCAGGCGAGCCATTGCGCGGCGACTGCGAGCGGCGCGGTCCCGCCGGGCGGCGCCCGGGCATCGGCGGGAACCGCGACCGGCACCAGCACCGCATGGCGGCCTTCATAGACATGGTTCATCAGCCCGGAGATCAGCAGCCGCTGCGGCACCGGGTAGTGCGGCGCCTGCGCTTGCCAGCCGGCTGGCAGCGTCCAGTCCAGCGCCATGCCATAGCCGGCATCGCCGGGATTGGACCAATATCCGTGCCAGCCCGGCTCGGGCGTGAACAGCAGCGCCAGCGTCAGCGTTTCGCCCGGACGGGCCGGCCCCTCCGCCACCAGCTCGGCGGCGATGTGGTTGCCGCGCGCCGGCCCCGGCAGGCCCGCTGCGGAGCCGGATTGAGCGGCGGCGGGCGCCGCCCATGCCAGCATCAGCAGCGCGGCAAGCCAGCCGGCCAACGGAACGAAGCTTGCGCGCATGATACCGGGCGATCTAGGGCGGGGGCAGATGGCCGACAAGCGCGAACTCCTGATCCTGGGCGGCGGGCTCGTCGGCATGACGCTGGCGCTGGCGGCGGCGCGCAAGGGCTTTGCCAGCCACGTGGTCGACCGCGCCGACCCGGCCGAGCTGACCGCGCCGGGCTTCGACGGTCGGGCGAGCGCCATCTCCACCGCCAGCTGGAACCTGTTCACCCATATCGGCCTTGCCGAGCGGCTCGACCCGCTGGGCTGCCCGATCGCCTCCATCGCGGTGACCGACGCGATGCGGCCCGGCCGGATCGACTTCGCCCCGGCGCAAGACGAAAGCGGCACCGCCGATTCGCTCGGCCGGATGTTCGCCAACCGCACGCTGCGCCAGGCCTTGTTCGAGGCCGCGCGCGACGAGCCGCTGATCGCCTGGCACCAGCGCGCCGAGGTGGTCGCGCGCGAACGCGGCCAGCACGGCGTCGCGGTCACTCTGGCCGACGGCACCCGGCTGGAGGCGGCGCTGATGGTCGCTGCCGAGGGGCGCGGCTCGCCCACGCGCGAGGAGGCGGGGATCGCCGTCGCGCGCTGGGATTACCGCCACCGCGCGGTGACCGCCGGCCTCATCCACAGCCGCCCGCACGGCAATGTGGCATGGGAGATCTTCTATCCGGCCGGCCCCTTCGCGCTGCTGCCGCTGCGCGATGACGATCAGGGCCGCCACCGCAGCGCGCTGGTGTGGACCGTGGCGGAGCGCGATGCCGAAGGGATGCTGGCCCTGTCGGACCGGGCCTTCGCGGCCGAGGCGGAGACGCGCATGGACGGGCTGCTCGGCACCGTGGCCGTGGACGGGCCGCGCGGCTCGTGGCCACTCGGCTTCCACCACACCGC
>JACIYY010000111.1 GCA_014359685.1 Porphyrobacter sp.
CCATCTTCATCGCCTCCACCACCGCCAGCGGCTGCCCGGCCTCCACCCTGTCGCCGGGCCCGACATGCAGCTGCGTCAGCAGGCCGGGCATCGGGCACAGCAGGAACTTGCTGGTGTCGGGCGGGGCCTTCTCGATCATGTGATGCGCCAGCTCGGCGATATGCGGGCGGGTCACCTGCAGGTCGTGGGCCGCACCGCGCGCGATCAGCCGCCAGCGCCCGGCGCGCAGCTTGTGGACCCGCACCGATAGCGGCTGGCCGTCGATCACCGCCTCCACCAGCCGGTCGCCCGGCGTGTAGGGCACGGTCGCGGACAGGGCTCGCCCATCGACGGTCGCCTGACCTTCGCCCAGCGTCACGCGGTGCTCGGTGCCCCTGCCCTGCACCGTCCAGTCCGAACCGACCGGCGGCGCGCCGTTGAGCTGGCCGCTGATCCGCATCGCGCGCTCCGCCTGCCGCGCGGCGATGGTGGCGGCGACCACCGCCAGCCGGGCCATCAGCTCGGGCGAGGGCGGGGCGCCGTGGAAGCCGTCGGGATATTCCTCGGCGATGAAGCCGGTGGTCAGCGCCCCCGACCGGAAGCGCGGATGCTGCATCAGCGCGGAGAGGAAATCGATATTGTGGCCCAGCCCTTCGATCTCGAAGCGGTCGAGCGCGTCGATCTGGCGGTCGATCGCCGCCTCGCGCGTATCGCCACAGGTGATCAGCTTGGCGATCATCGGGTCATAGAACATGCTGACCTCGCCGCCTTCGCGCACGCCGTCATCGACGCGCACGCCCTTTCCCTCGGCCGGCGGGCGATAGCGGACCAGCCGGCCGGTGGAGGGGAGGAAGCCGCGATAGGGGTCTTCGGCATAGATGCGGGTCTCGACCGCCCAGCCGTTCAGCCGGACATCGTCCTGGGTGAAGGCCAGCGGCTCGCCCGCCGCGACGCGGATCATCTGTTCCACCAGGTCGAGCCCGGTCACGCATTCGGTGACCGGGTGTTCGACCTGCAGCCGGGTGTTCATCTCCAGGAAGTAGAACCCCTCGCCAGTGGTGTCCGCGCCGCTGACGATCAGCTCCACCGTGCCGGCGCTGTAATAGCCGACCGCGCGTGCCAGGGCGACGGCCTGCTCGCCCATCCTGCGCCGCATCTGCGGGGTGACGAAGGGGGAGGGGGCCTCCTCCACCACCTTCTGGTGGCGGCGCTGGATCGAACATTCCCGCTCCCCCAGATAGACGATATTGCCGTGCTGGTCGCCCAGCACCTGGATCTCGATGTGGCGCGGGCTCTCGATGAACTTCTCGATGAACACGCGGTCGTCGCCGAAGCTGGCGAGGCCTTCGCGCCGGGTCGCCTCGAACCCTTCGCGCACGTCCTGTTCCGAAAAGGCGAGGCGCATCCCCTTGCCGCCGCCGCCGGCCGAGGCCTTCATCATCACCGGATAGCCGATGCCGTTGGCGATCTCGACCGCATGGTCGGTGCTGTCGATCTCGCCGACAAAGCCCGGCACGACGTTGACGCCGGCCTCCTTGGCCAGTCTCTTGGACTGGATCTTGTCGCCCATCGCGGCGATCGCGGCGGGCGGCGGGCCGACAAAGGCGATGCCGGCTTGCGCGCAGGCGAGGGCGAAGCTCTCCCGCTCCGACAGGAAGCCGTAGCCGGGATGGATCGCGTCGGCGCCCGAAGCGTGCGCGGCCTGAAGGATCAGCTCCGCCCTGAGGTAGCTCTCGCCAGCGGGCGGCGGGCCGAGGCGGATGCTCTCGTCGGCCATCGCCACGTGCGGCGCGCGCGCATCGGCGTCGGAATAGACCGCCACGGTGGCGATCCCCATCCTCTTGGCCGTCCGCATCACCCGGCAGGCGATCTCCCCACGATTGGCAATCAGGATCTTCTTGAACACTCGGATCGTCCTCTTGTCCCAGCCGGTCCGGGTGGACCGGTCGGCTGCTCGCTCGGGGCTGTCCCCTATGGGGTCGCCCGCATCGGTTCTCCGCCTGTCAGCGGTGTCAGGCCCAGGCGGGCGAACAGCGCCGCATCGGCATCGTCACCGGCGTTCGGCGTCGTCAGCAGCCGGTCGCCGGTGAAGATCGAATTGGCGCCGGCGAGGAAGCACAGCGCCTGGGTGGAGGCCGACATGCTCTCCCGCCCGGCCGACAGCCGCACCATCGAGCGCGGCATGGCGATCCGCGCGACTGCGACGGTGCGGACGAACTCGATCTCGTCGATCCGCGCCAGCGGCGTGGAGTCACCGGTGGTCGGATCGCTGTTGCCAGACACCGGTT
>JACIYY010000112.1 GCA_014359685.1 Porphyrobacter sp.
CGGAGACGCGCATGGACGGGCTGCTCGGCATCGTGGCCGTGGACGGGCCGCGCGGCTCGTGGCCGCTCGGCTTCCACCACACCGCGACCATCACGGCGCAGCGGCTGGCGCTGGTCGGCGATGCCGGCCACGGCATCCACCCGATCGCCGGGCAGGGCTTCAATCTCGGCCTGCGCGATGTCGGCGCGCTGGTGGAGGTGCTGGTCGATGGCCGGCGGATCGGCCTCGACCCCGGCGATGCCCAGCTGCTCGCCCGCTACGAACGCTGGCGCGGGCTCGACACCTTCACCGTGGCGCTGGCGACCGACGCGCTGACCCGCTTGTTCGGCATCCCCGGCCGGCTGCCCAGCGCGGCGCGGCGGATCGGCATGGCGGCGGTGCAGCGCACCCCGGCGCTGAAGCGCTGGTTCATGGACGAGGCGCGCGGCGTCTCGGGCGACCTGCCGGACTTGCTGCGCGGCTGAGCCTGCTCAGGGCGCTACGCTGTCCGCCGCTTGCGCCGGGCTGGGCTGCTCGACCCGCGCCCCGCTGCCGTCGCGCAACTCGCGCTGCTCGAGGATCGCGGTCGTCTCCAGCAATTCGAGCGCGCGCTGCGCCTCGGCGTAACGCTGCGCGTCGGCGATCCAGTCGGCGGCGGGGGCGGGGTTGGGCAGGCGCCGCATCTCGGCGATGGCGGCGGGAATGCGCCCGCTCTCGAGGAACAGCCGCGCCCGCCCCAGCCGCCGCTCGGCCGCCGGGGAGGGCGAATCCTCGCGCCGGATCACGAACAGCTCGCTCAGCTCGCGCCCCAGCCGGCTCAGCGCGCCGTCCTCGGGCGGCGGCTCCGCCAGCGCCGGGGCAAGGCCGTTGAAGCGCGCGATCAGCTGGTCGAGAGTCACTGGCCTTAGCGCCGCGTCGATCACCGTTTGCACGGCATTGGGCTGGGCATCGCCGAAGCGCAGCCGCAGCTGGTCGGCGAGATAGCCGAGCGGCGCGCCGCGTTCGAGCGCGCGGCGCGCGGCGAAGGTGATCAGCAGCGCTTCGGCGCGCGCGGCGTTGCCGGCGGCGGCCTGCGCCCTCAGTTCGAGCTGGGCCAGCCGCTGCTCCATCGCCGCGACCCGGCTGTCGAGACCGCCCTGATGCTCGGCCATCGCCTCGACCCGCTCGGCCGCCTCGCGCACATCACTGGCGGCGGCCATCGCGGTGGCGGCATCGCTCGCGCTCGGCACGGGGGCAGGGGCGGGGGTGCGGCCGGGATCTGGCGCGGCCGGGCTGGCGGTCTCGGCCGGCTCGGGAGCCAGCAGCCCGCCGATGCCCGGCAGGTCGCTGCTCGCCAGCCAGTAGAACGCCATCGCGCCGAGCACGAAGGCCACCGCAGCCACCGCCGCGATCAGCCGCAGCGGGGCCCGGCGATGCTCGCCATCGGGTTCGGCGGGTCGGGAGAAATCGTCTTCCATGGTGCAACCGGCCGCCCCGGGGGCGGTCCGGAACCGGTCCTTACAGCGTTGTTTCGCGTGGGTCATGGCACATCTGTGCGGCCAAGGCCAACAGCGCGCCTTCGCACGGCGCCTGCGCCCAGCGCAGCGCCCGCCATCCGCTGCCCGCCGCTGCCGCGATGCGCGGCCCGAGCGCGGCCAGCGCCAGTGCGGCGCGCGGGATCGCCAGCCGGTCGCATTCGGCAGCAAGGTGCTGCGCGGCGGCGGCGGAATGGAGCAGCACCACGGCGCCGCCCGAGAGCCGCGCGGCAAGGGCGGGAGGCAGCGGCGCGGCCACGCTGCGATAGGCGATGCGGGTGAGGATCGCCACGCCCGGCGGTGACGCCAGCGGCAGGTGCTCCTCGCCGGCGATCCGCAGCAGGCTCGGCGGCAGGCGCGGCTGGGTATCCAGCAGTGCCTGCAAGCCGCCGCTGCCGATGGCCGCCACGTCCAGCCCCGCCGCCCGCGCCGCATCGGCCGTGGCCTCGCCGACGCACAAGGCGGGTTTGCCGCGATAGGCCGCCAGCGCCGGGCCGCCATGGCGCAAGGCGTTGGCGCTCCCCAGCAGCAGCGCGTTGACGGCATCGGGCGGCGGCGCCGGCCAGGCCAGCGGGCGGATCTCGAACAGCGGCCATGGCTCCACCGCCAGCCCTGCCGCCGCGCCGGCCCCCACGGTGGCGGCGCAGCCCGGCTGGGCGCGGATCGCAAGCACCGGCAGGCTCATCGCGCTCCGG
>JACIYY010000113.1 GCA_014359685.1 Porphyrobacter sp.
TGGAGGCCGACATGCTCTCCCGCCCGGCCGACAGCTGCACCATCGAGCGCGGCATGGCGATCCGCGCGACAGCGACGGTGCGGACGAACTCGATCTCGTCGATCCGCGCCAGCGGCGTGGAGTCCTCGGCGGTCGGATCGCTGTTGCCAGAAACCGGTTCCCGCTTTTGGCCCAGGACCATGTCGCCCAGCACCGTGCCCTTGACCGGCACCAGCGCGTTGACCGGCACGCTTTCAGGGTGGCGCGGCAGCGTCGCGAGCGTGTGGATGAAGCCGACCCGATCCTCGCGCGCCTCCCCCATGCCGACGATCCCGCCCGAGCACACCGCGATTCCCGCCTCACGCACATGGGCCAGCGTCTCCAGCCGGTCCTCGAACCGGCGGGTGGAGACGACGCGATCGTAATATTCGGGGCCGGTGTCGATGTTGTGGTTGTAATAATCGAGGCCCGCCTGCTTCAGCTGGGCCGCCTGGGCCGGCGTCAGCATCCCCAGCGTCATGCAGGTTTCCATCCCCATCGCCCGCACCCCGGCCACGATCTCCACGATCGCGGCCATGTCGCGATCCTTGGGATTGCGCCACGCGGCGCCCATGCAGAAGCGCTGCGATCCGGCGTCGCGCGCCTGCGCGGCCGCCTGGAGCACCTGGCGCACATCCATCAGCCTGGTCGCTGCGACCCCGCTATCGGCGGATGCGCTCTGCGAGCAATAGAAGCAATCCTCCGGGCAGCCGCCGGTCTTGATCGACAGCAGCGTGCACAGCTGCACCTGATCGGGCGGGTGGTTCTCCCGGTGGACAGCGGCCGCCTGAAACAGCAGCTCGGTAAACGGCAGGTCGAACAGCGCGCCGATCTCGTCGCGGGTCCAGTCGGTCCTTGGCACGGTCATGCAGGCTTCCGGGCAAGGTAGAGCCCCAGCGCCATCACCGCGATGCCCAGCAGGCGCTTGGGCGTCAGCGCGCTCTGGATCGCCCCCAGCCAGCCGAAATGATCGATCGCCGCGGCCGCGATCAGCTGGCCGATCAGCACGAAGAAGATGGCATTGCCAAGGCCGATGCGGGGCGCCGCCCAGGTGATCGAGAGGATATAGAACAGCATGAAGACGACGCCGAAATAGATCTGCGGCCGCTCGAAGGTGAAGCGCTCGATCACCGGCAGGCCGGTGGCAAGCAGGATGCCGGTCGCCAGCACCAGGCCCACCATGAAGGTGACCCAGGTCGCGACGACCGGGCTGCCGAGCTGCCGCCCCAGGTCGGAGTTGAGCGCTGCCAGCACCGGGATGCCCAGCCCGGCGGCGAACATCAGCGTTGCAAGCGGCCAGAACGCGCCTTGCTGGCTCACTCGGCCGCGTCCCGCAGGTCGGCTGGCGGCATGTTGTGGCCGAGCAGGCGCAGCACGTCGGCCGCGCATTCGACCACGTTCGATCCCGGCCCGTAGATCCCCTGCACGCCGGCCTCGCGCAGATAGTCGTAATCCTGCGGCGGGATGACGCCGCCGGCGATCACCTTGATGTCGCCGCGCCCGGCCTCGCGCAGAG
>JACIYY010000114.1 GCA_014359685.1 Porphyrobacter sp.
GTCGCAGACGGCGAGGCCGCGCTTCTGATAGGCCTGCACCGCCATCCCGAACCCGCTCCAGCGCCCGCCATCGGCCCGCGCGAACAGCGCATCGTCGGCCACCAGCGCCTCTATGATGTCGAGGCTCGGCTCCAGCCGCTCGGCCTCCTCGGCATCGATGGTGAGGTGGATGTCGGCATCGCGCGCCGCCATCGCCAGCTCGCGCACGATCGGCACCAGCGCCGCCACCGCCGCCCGGCCATGAAGCGCGTCATAGCGCGGATAGAGCGCCGACAGCTTGACCGAGATGCCCGGCGCCGCCGCCACGCCGCCGCCCGCCTCGCGCGCCAGCCGCGCCACCGCAGCGGCATAGCTGGCGCGGTGGCGGTCGGCATCGGCGAAGGTCATCGCCGCCTCGCCCAGCATGTCGAAGCTGTGCGACAGGCCGCGGCGCCGCTCCGGCGCGGCGCGCGCCAGCGCCTCCTCGATGGTGCGGCCGAACACGAACTGCCCGCCCAGGATCCGCATCGCCTGCATCGTCGCCTGGCGGATCACCGGCTCCCCCAGCCGCCCGGCGGCGCGGCGCAGCGCATTGGCGAGGCCGGCCTCGGCGCGGGCACCGCCGCGCAGCACCTCGCCGGTCAGCATCAGCGAGAAGGTCGCGGCATTGACGAAGGTGGAGGGGGAGGCGCCCAGATGCCCGCCCCAGTCGATCCCCGCCAGCTTGTCGTGGATCAGCGCATCGGCGGTGCCGGCATCGGGCACCCGCAACAGCGCTTCGGCAAGGCACATCAGCGCGATGCCCTCCTCGGTCCCCAGCCCATAGGCGTGGAGGAAGGCGTCCAGTCCGCTGGCCTTGCGCGCCCGCGCCCCCTCCACCAGCCGCACCGCCAGCGCGGCGGCCCGTGGATGGAGGCGGGAGAAAGGCGCGGCCTCGGCCAGCCGGGCGGCGATGCAGGCTTCCTCGTCCTGCCGGTAAGCGGCGCGCAAGGCCGAACGGTCGATCGTCATCGGCGCATCTGGCGCGCTGGCGGGCCCCGATCAAGAGCGCCGATCAGGGCCTCTTGCCCGCTGCCCGCCACCCCGACCCGCCCCGTCGCCGCGAACCCTCCCCGTCACCGCGGACTTGATCCGTGGTCGCGCTCCTCGTCAGCAGCGTGCGGGGGCATCGCGTTGCCCGGTATCGATCAGGTGCGCTGCGATCTCGGCATCGATCCGCGCATATCCCTCGGGCGTCAGGTGAATGCCGTCGGACTGGAAATAGCGCGGGTCAGGCCCGTCCGGCCCCATCAGCGGCGAAGCCATCTCGATCAGGCAGTAGCCACGCTGCGCGGCCGCCGCCTGAAGCG
>JACIYY010000115.1 GCA_014359685.1 Porphyrobacter sp.
TGGTCTCCTCGGTGCCGATGTTGAGCAGGCGCACGCGCGGCCGATCGCGATCGGTCACGATGCGCGCATAGGCGGCGCCCATGATGGCAAACTGCACGAGGTTGCGCGCGTCGCATTCGGTGTTGGCGCCAAGGTCGAGCATGACCACGTCACTGTCGCCGAGTGTCGGCATCAGCGCGGCCAACGCCGGGCGGTCGATGCCGGGCATGGTCCGCAGCGCCAGCTTGCTCATCGCCATCAGCGCGCCGGTGTTGCCGGCGCTGATGGCGGCGCCCGCCTGGCCGAGCTTCACCGCCTCGATCGCCAGGCCCATGGAGGTGCGCTTG
The DNA here is from genome assembly GCA_014359685.1 of Porphyrobacter sp. Lineage (GTDB taxonomy): Bacteria > Pseudomonadota > Alphaproteobacteria > Sphingomonadales > Sphingomonadaceae > Croceibacterium. Next base: position 327 of record JACIYY010000115.1, read on the forward strand.
GCGCGCCGGAGCGCCTGAGTCGGCTTCTCGTCGCCAGCGACGACGTCGTCGCAATGGAGAATTTCCGAGGCGCGGCGCATGTTGGGGTGGCTGTCGAGCGCGCTTTCGATCTGCCGGCTGTCGCCAACCAGCAGGAATTCGCAGCGTTCATGGCGACGGCGGGCCAGCGCCGCGCCGGACACCATGACCCGCACCCCTTCATCGCCGTCCATCGCATCGACGGCGATCCGCGGCAGGCTCATGGCGAACCCTCCCCGTCGGCGCTTAGAGCGCGACCGGCAGGATCTCGCGCCCGTTGTAGTGGCCGCAGGCGGTGCACAGGTTGTGCGGTCGCTTGAGCTCGCCGCAATTGGAGCATTCGTGGAATGCTTCCACCTTCAGCGCATCGTGCGACCGACGATTGCCCCGGCGATGCGGGGAGGTTTTTCTCTTGGGGACAGCCATTCCGGCACCTGTTCCTTGGAATTCTGGACGTCTTTTGCGGCAGCCCTAAGCCACGGGCGCCGCCCGGGCAAGGACGACGGCACCGGGCCGGGCCTTGCGGCGAAGGCGCGCGCTATAGCGGTTTCTGCCGGCTAGGCAAGGGACCAGCCGCACCGCCGCTCATGTCGTGGCGGCGAGCGCGGCATCGCTGACGAAGGGGTTGGTCTGCCGTTCGCGCCCGAAGGTGCTGGTCGGCCCGTGCCCGGGCAGGAAGGTCACGTCATCGCCCAGCGGCCACAGCTTGCCGGTGATCGCGTCGAGCAGGTCCTGGTGGTTGCCGAGCGGGAAATCGGTGCGGCCGATGGAGCCGGCGAACAGCACGTCGCCGACAACGGCAAAGCGACTCGGGCGGTGGAAGAACACGACGTGGCCCGGCGTGTGGCCGGGGCAGTGGAGCACGTCGAGCTCGATTTCGCCGAAGCGGACCGTGTCACCATCGGCCAGCCAGCGGTCGGGCTCGAACACCCGGCCGGGCACACCGAAACCGGCGCCGGCATCGTCGAGCCGGGCGATCCAGAACCGGTCCGCCTCGTGAGGACCCTCGATCGGCAGGCCGAGCTCCTTCGCCAGCTCCCCCGCGAGGCCGCAATGATCGACATGGCCGTGGGTCAGGAGCAGCTTCTCCAGCGTCACCCCGGCGCGCGCGACGGCACCCTTCAGCCGGTCGAGATCGCCGCCCGGGTCGATCAGCACGCCGCGCATGGTGCGGGTGCACCAGAGCAGCGAGCAGTTCTGCTGCAGCGGAGTCACGGGGATGATCGCGGCCCGCAGGGGCGCCTGTCGTTCGCTGGTCATGCCGGCCAGCGTGGGGATTCGCGGCGGCGAATGCAACGGATCAGATGCGCCCGCTCTTCCACACAACCCGGCCGATCACGTCGATGTCGTCGAGCGCGACCCTGACCGGCTCGTAGGCCGGGTTGGCGCTGATCAGGTTGACGCGGCCCGGGGGGCCGGCCTGTACGCGCTTGACGTGCAGCACCTCGCCCATCCGCAGCACATGGATGCCTTCGCGGAACGGCTGCGGGGTGCGGTCAACGAGGATCTCGTCGCCGTCGCGCAGCAGCGGCTCCATCGAATCGCCCGAGACGCGGATCGCCGCGAGCATCCGCGGCTCCAGCCCCTGTTCGCGCAGCCAGCGACGGGAAAAGCGGAAGGTGTCGAACGGCACCTCCGCCGCGCCCAGTGTGCCGGGGCCGGCGGAGGCCTCCACCGGCAGGCGGCCCAGTTCAACCCATTGCCCATCTTCGGCAGCGGCTGACAGATCCTCGGACCCGCCAAGCTCCGCCTCGCTGACGCCGAAGAACTGCGCCAGCCGCCGCCGGTCCTCCTCCTCCAGCTTACGCGGGCTTCCCTTGGTGATGTATTGCTGGAGGTAGCTGGCGTTGCGGCCGACCATCCGCGAGAGCGCAGCCAGGCTGCTGCCCCTTTCCCGCGCCAGTTCAGCGAGTCTCTCCCGCGGGTCCATCCTACGCCTTCCCACATATTCCTACGAGGACCGGATATAGGTGATGTATTTTTCCTAGACAAGTAGGATTTTTCGGGCGACCAAAATGGGACAGTCGATTCGCTAAGCTGTTGAAGGGGTGACACGAATGCTATTGCGAAAGATCGAGGTGTTCCTGCGCCGGACCGGGATGCCCGCGACCCGGTTCGGCCGTCTCGCCACCCATGACCCCCGCTTCGTCCTCGATTTGCGCAACGGCCGCATGCCCCGCCCGCATACCGAAGAGCGGGTGGAACATTTCATGAACAAATACAGGGAGGATCATCATGCTTTCTGAGCCCACGCCGATCGCCGGCCGACGCGGACGCCGCAACCATCCCGCCGAGATCCTGCGCAAGGCGCTGCTGGAGCTAGGCGCGAACAAGGCGACGATCACCGAGCACAAGGAGCGCAGCTGGGCCAGCATCACCTTTGCCGGCACGCGTCACCAGATCGACCTGTCCTTCGACGGCGCAGCGGCGGTGGAAGCCGGCGAGCGGTTCATCGCCCACCTGCCCGAACACCTGTTCGACATTCCCGGACAATTGGTCGCCGATGCCGCCGTGGTCTCGGTCGACCACCGGCTTAGCCCGGAACCGCAGATGCGGGTCTGCACCGAAGTGCTGCTGCTGGAAGACAGCTGAGCGGCACCGGCGAGGCGCGGCGCCCGTTCTCTCTCCGGCGGGCGCGGCGCCGACCCTGTCCAGCCCTGCCCCGCAGCAGCTCAACCGAGCCGCCACTCCCAGCCGAGCGGATCGCCGTCCATCACCTCCACCCCCTGCGCCGCCAGTTCGTCACGGATCGCGTCCGCGGCGGCGAAGTCCCTGGCTGCGCGCGCTTCCTTGCGGCGGGCGAGGGCGGCCTCGATTTCCGTTTCTGCGATAGTCGCCGAGACGGGGCGGAGGCGCAGGTCGGCGCGCGAGAGATCGAGCAGGCCCAGTCCCAGCACCTGATCCATCGCGGCGACGGCCGCGAGCCGGACCGAGGGCGCGGCGCTGTTCAGCGCCTTGGCATGAAGCACGCTCTCGAGGCTGAGCAGCGCCTTGGGCGAAGTGAGATCGTCGGCCACCGCCTCGGCAAAGGCCTCAAGATGCGGGCGGAGCAGCCTGTCCTCCCAGGCGGGATGAGCCGTGAGGCTTTCCAGGGTCCATTCTCCGCGCGGCGCAATGGCCGCTGAGCCAGCGTCGACGTGGCGGCGCTTCAAGGCCTCGACCGCGATCACCATCCGCTTCAGCCGTGTTAGCGCCGCGCCGAGACCTTCCCGCGAGAACTCCAGCTCGCTGCGGTAATGCGCCTGGAGGCACATCAGCCGGTAGGCGAGCGGGTGGTAGCCCTTGTCGATGAGCAGCTGGAGGCGCAGAAACTCGCCCGACGACTTGCTCATCTTGCCGGTCCGGTCGACGAGGAAGTTGTTGTGCATCCAGATCCGCGCGCCGGAATTGACCGGGTTGGTTAAAGAGCCGCAGCCGCAAAAGGCCTGGTTCTGCGCGATCTCGTTGGGGTGGTGGATCTCGCGGTGGTCGATGCCGCCGGTGTGGATGTCGAACGGCAAGCCGAGCAGCTTGCCGCTCATCACGCTGCATTCCAGATGCCAGCCCGGCGCGCCGCGGCCCCAAGGGGAATCCCATTCCATCTGCCGCGTCTCGCCCGGCGGCGTGGTGCGCCAGATGGCGAAGTCGGCCGCGTGGCGCTTGCCTGCGACCGCCTCGATCCGGCCCTCTCCCGCTTCGGTCTGCGCGCGCGCCAGCCGCCCGTAATCGGGCACCGTGGAGGTGTCGAAATAGAGGCCGCTGTCGAGCCGATAGCAGTGCTTCGCCTCGATGCTGCGGGCGAACGCGATCATCGGCTCGATGTAGTCGGTGGCGATCGGCCAGTGCGCGGGTTCGCGGATGTTGAGCGCCTTCACGTCGGCCCGGAACGCCTCTGTATAATGCCGCGCGATGTCCCAGATCGACTGCGCATTGGCCCGCGCGGCCTTCTCCAGCTTGTCCTCGCCCGCATCGGCGTCGTCGGTCAGGTGACCCACATCGGTGATGTTGATGACATGGGTGAGCTTGTAGCCCTTCCAGCTCAGCGTGCGCCCGAGCAGGTCGGCGAAGACATAGGCGCGCATATTGCCGATATGCGGGTAATTGTAGACCGTCGGCCCGCAGGTATAGACCCGCGCCTCGCCGGGATGGATGGGGGTGAAGGTCTCCAGCTCGCGGGTCAGCGAGTTGAACAGGCGCAGCGGTGTGTCGGGCATGTCGCCTGATGGGGTAACCGCATCCGCGAGGCAAGCCGGGCGACGGGATTCGATCGCATCCCCGCTGCTGCGCTTGCTGATGCCGGAGAAGATCGGACGGCGCCTCGTGCGCGCTTTCCCTTGACGTGGGAAAACCAGCGGCCGGCCCGGCGCAATGGGCTCGGCCCGTCCGATCAGACCGCGTAATAGTCCCGATACCAGGCGACGAAGCGGCGGACCCCTTCGCGGATCTCGGTTTGAGGCCGATAGCCGGTCAGGCTTTCCAGCAGCGAGGAATCGGCCCAGGTGGCCGGCACATCGCCCGGCTGGATATCCATGTAGTTGCGGATGGCCGGCTTGCCGATCTCCTGCTCGATCGCATCGACGAAGTCTTCCAGCCGCACCTTGTCATTGTTGCCGATATTGACCACCCGGTACGGGGCCACCGGCGACAGGCTGTCACCGGCGGCGATCTCCTCGCGCGAGGAGGGCGTCTGCGGCACTGTGTCGATCAGCAGCATGATGCCGCGGACCAGATCCTCGACATAGGTGAAGTCGCGCCACATCTCGCCATGATTGTAGACGTCGATGGGCGTTCCCTCGATGATCCCCTTGGTGAACTTGAACAGCGCCATGTCCGGGCGGCCCCAGGGGCCATAGACGGTGAAGAAGCGGAACATGGTGGTGGGCAGGTTCCACAGATGCGCATAGCTGTGCCCCATCACCTCGTTGGCTTTCTTGGTGGCGGCATAGATGGTCAGCGGCGTGTCGGCCTTGTGGGTCTCGGCATAGGGCATTTCGACATTCGCCCCGTAAACCGATGATGTGGAGGCCATCAGCAGGTGCTCGACCCCGAGCTCGCGCGCGCATTCCATCACGTTGAAGGTGCCGGTGAGGTTGGTGTCGATATAGGCGCGGGGGTTTTGCAGGCTGTAGCGGACCCCGGCCTGCGCGGCGAGGTGAACGATGGCATCGGGGCGGGCCTGGGTAGCGAAGTCGAGCAGGCGCTCGGCCTCGAGGATGTCGAACTCCTCGGCACTGAAGCCATTGCTCTCGCGCAGCATCGCATGCCGGCGCCGCTTCAGCGTGGGATCGTAATAGTCGGTCATCGAATCGACGCCCACGACGCGGAAGCCTTCCGCCAGCAGCAGGCGCGCAAGATGAAACCCGATAAACCCGGCTGAACCGGTAACCAGAACTGTTCGCATGAAAGGGGGTCCCCCGGCCCCGCTGCCCGTGCGGGGCGGCCGTCGCTATAGCCATGTCGCCGATCGGCGCGCAAGCGCTGCCATCGACAATGCCCTCGCATTTGCGGCGATTTGGCGCCCGCCATTCGGACACCCCGCCTTCTCTGGAGGATCAGCGCCCCACGTCGATCACCTGCGGCGGACCGCCGTCGAGGCGCGCCGCCGTCAGCACGCCCGACGCATAGGCGCCGGTGTCGAGGCACAGCCGATTGGGTGCCGCCACGGCGTCCTCGCCGGGCGTGTGGCCGTGGACCACGAACTTGCCGCACCCCATCGGCGTCTTGAAGAACTCGTCGCGGATGAAGAGCAGGTCCTTCACTTTCTGCCGGTCGAGCGCCACGCCGGGGCGGACTCCGGCATGGACGAAGACGCAATCGCCGATCACGATCATCGGTTCCAGCGACCGCAGGAAGGCCATGTGGCTGTCCGGGATTGCCTGGCGGACCTCGTCGCGCACCCCCGCCCAATCCTCGGCAGAGCCACCTTCGCCCGGCGCCGCGACACCGTAGGACGCGAGGGTGGCGCGGCCGCCATACCGGCCAAAGCTGATCCCGCTCGCCGACCCGTCCAGATAATCGAGCAGCGCCTGCTCGTGATTGCCGAGCAGCGTCCTGACCTCGACCGCCGGGTCGTGCGACAGGGCGATGATCTGATCGATCACACCTTTTGAATCGCGCCCGCGATCGATGTAGTCGCCGAGGAAGATCAGCAGCGGCTTGTCGTCCCCGGGCGACGGTCGCGCGGCCGCATCGGCGAGGATTTGCTCGACCAGCGGGTGCAGCAGGTCGGCGCGTCCATGGATATCGCCGAAAGCATAGATCAGCCGCCCTTCGGTCGATGGCGCCTCGATCGCCGCCACGCCGGAGGCGATCGTAAGCACGGTGTCCGGCGCCTTAGGCGCTTCGGCCACGCGCCCGGCGCGGGGAAGCGACTGACGGCGATCCCCGGGTTGAGCGGCGAGCGCAGGCGCAGCGCGCCGGACAGGGACCGCGATGCCGCGATGCCCGACCCTGTGGTCCTCGAACGCACCTTCGTCGGTACGGCGCACCGCAAACATCGTGGCGAGAAGCACGCAGGTGAGCGGGTTGATCGCGGTCAGCAACGCGCCTTCGAAGGTGTACCACACCGCCAGGGTGAAGGCGATGCTGCGGTCAGCCGGGTTCTTGAACAGGGCATAGAGGAAGAACGCGTAGAAGATCAGCGCGGGAACCAGCCCGTATTCGACTGTCGCCTTGGTGATCGGCCACCACTGGAAGTTGCGCCCCTTCTCGATGTTGCCGGCGCCGATGCCGCTGAACAGGGCGCCGGGGTCGGAAAGGAATGCCACCAGACGGTGCAACGGTTCGATGAACCGCATATTGGCGCTGGAGCCTTCGCTCTCGTATTCGTTCACCCGTCCGCCGATCAACTCGAACCAGCCGAGGCGGTAAGCCACGTAGAGGACGATCAGCAGGCTGGCGATCACCAGCACCATCCTGGAGATCGTCAATCGGCCAAGCAGCACCGGCAGAGTGATCGCGATCAGCAGCAGCCCGGTCCCGCCGAAGGTCGCCATCAGCGCAACGGCCAACACCAGCAGGCGCCAGATGCGCTGGAACAGCACGACCTCGATCGCCAGCGCGAGAGCGATGAATTGCGAGAGGAAGGAGACTTCCAGGAACAGCAGCGCATTGGGCTTGTGGTAGGGGAGGTTCCAGACGATGGGCTGGAGATAGTTGAACTCCGGCACCAGCCAGCGGGCCGGAACCATCTTGTCGAGGTTCGGCCAGGCCTGCGGGCCGATGAGGAACTGGACCGCATGCTCGACGGCGATCGCCGCGCAGAACACCAGCATCAGATTGACGAAGGCGTTCAGACAGCGGCGATAGGTGGCCTCGCTGGTCTCGAACGAGACCACCATCGGCAGGTGCAGCAGGAAGAACAACGCAATGCTGGTGTCCGAATAGACCGGGCTCAGGAATACGGTGGACAGGCCTGCGGCCGCGACGAAAGCGAAATAAAGCCCGATCCGGACCGGGTCCCACACCGGCTTCAGGACGATGCAGGCCAGCCCCATCGCGCCCAGCATCAGCGGCACGCCTATGGACAGTGTGCCGCCGCCATTGGTGATGCCGAACTTCTGGAGCAGGATGACCGCCACCAGCCCGAACAGGAACAGCCCGAACAGCAATTGCTCCTGGAGGTCCCGCCCGACGGCCGGGGCGTCAGCTCCGGATCGCGGCAGTGGCCTGAACGGTGCGGGGGGATTCAGGGTCGCCATCAAGAAAGCCTTTGCCGTGTGGGCCGCTATTAACACCCGGCAATGCCGCGTGAAAGTCCGGCTGCTCGCAGAGATGATCGGCCAGACGCAGGGCCAGCGCGATGCCGGTCAGCGTCGGGTTGGCCTGGCTCGATGTCGGCAGGACCGAGGTGCTGGCGACATACAGATTGTCGGTCCCGTGGACCCGGCAATCGGCATCGACCACGCCATCCTCCGGCCGCGCCGACATCCGCGTCGTCCCGCTATGGTGCCCGCCATAGGCGCCAGCGCCCAGGATCGCCTGTTCCACCTCCTCTTCCGCATAGGTCAGGGTGCCAGCCCCAGTCCGCTGCAACTCGCTCGCCAGCAAGGCGTAGGATCGCTGCACCGCCTCGACATCGAGGGGCGTGATCCGCCAGTCGACCTTGAGGCGCCGCATGCCAAAGCGATCGCGCTCGGCCGACAAGGTCACGCAGCTATCGCGGTTGGGGGCCTGTTCACAGTGGAACTCCAGCGGGTAGCGATTGTCGGGCGAATAGAGCGCGATCGAGGGGATGCGGCGCTCTCCGAAGTAGCGCTGGACGCCCCAGGTCCGCAGAAAGGTGAACAGGCGATAGGGATGCCGTGCGATGTTTCCCAGGTGGCGCAGATACATCGCCAGCGACCGATCGGCCTCCCGCGCTGCGCGGCTGTATTCGTATTTCACCATGAACGCGGCGAGGTAGATCAGCGACAGGACCGGATCGCCATGCGCGGGATCGATCGCATCGTGGATATGGAGGCGCGCGGTGAAGTTCATCAGGCCATGCTCGCGCTGCGCCTTCTCCGTCAGCGCGATGCGGCGCCGGATGTAGACGCCTTGCGCGTCGCGTTCGTAGCCGAAGAAGATTGTCTGCGGGTCGCCCGTGAACTGAGCGATCCCGAAGGTTGCGGCAAGGTGACACATATAGCCCTTGCCCAGCCATCCACCTGCGCTGCCGATCCCCCCAGGCTGCACATCGTCCGAGTTGAGCAGGATCCGGGTGGTTTCCAGTCCCCCTGCGGCGAGAACGTAATGGCGGGCGCGGGCCTGCCTTACCTGCCCGTCCGGCAGGGTGACCTCGAAATGATCGACGCGCCGGCCGTGCGGATCGAGGCGCACCGCCGTGGTGGCGGCCTCGGTGACGACCTGCACATTCGCGGCACGGGTCAGCTGCGCGCCATAGCGGGTCCAGAAATTCGTCGGTCGGCTGAACCGCTCGATCGTGGTGTGCAGCCATTCCCCGTCGAGCCCCGGAACGATCGGGCCGCCGGGAACCTGGTCGAACGGTCCGGCTTCGCTGGCCTCCATCGCGGCCGGGTAATAGCGGGCCACGTCTTCATAGGAGATCGGCCATCCGGAGTGCGGCACCCAGGGCCGATCGGCGAAGTCGATCGGGTCGAACGGGATCGCGCGCCCGCCCCAGATCGTCGAGGTGCCGCCCAGGGCGCGCACCCTGTAGCTGTCGAGCGGCCAGTGAACG
>JACIYY010000116.1 GCA_014359685.1 Porphyrobacter sp.
GACTCTGATCTACGGCCCCGGCAGCGACCAGTGGGTGGTGCCCTATCTTGACCGGATCCTGTCCGGCCGCTGGGGACGACTGGGCGCGGCGGGCGAAGGGGATTGCAACCTGATCCATGTCGACGATCTCGCCGCCTTCGCGCGCCATCTGCTGGTGCAGGGATGGACCGGGCATCGGGTCTTCAACGTCAACGGGACGGACATCCCGACTTGGAATCGCTATCTGGAGGGTCTCGCGGATGCGGTGGGCGCGCCGCTCTCCACCGAAATGAGCCTGCCCGGCGGCGCCACACGCGCGCTCCGCAAGCTCGCCAAGGCGGCGCTGACGATCGGGGGGCGGGCGGGCGTGGACGTGGCACCGCTGCGCCGGTGGGTCGAGCGTACCCCGTCCGCCGACGAAGCGGCCCGGTTCTCGCGCAAGGTCCGCTACCTTTGCGCGCCCATGGCCGAAACCGGCTTCGCACCGGCGACGTCGCTGGACGAGGGCATAGCCGGCATCGCCGCCTGGCACCGCGCCGGCCGGCCGGGCCTCGGCTGGAGCTAACGCGGGGCCTGCGCGAGATGCGCGCCCAGGCGGAGTGTCAGCGCGAGCAGCGTCAGCGTCGGGTTGGCGAAGCCGGAGGTCGGGAAGGCCGCCGCTCCGGCGATGTACAGGCCCCTCGTTCCGAACAGTTCGCCATTGGCGTCGCACACGCCGGTTCGGTCGGTCTCCGCCATCCGCGCGGTGCCGATATGATGCCCGCCCACCGGAATCCGGGTGGCTTGCCACCGCTCTACCGCCTCCTGCGACACGGTCAGGCGGGCCGTATCGCTTCCGGCGAAGGCCTCGGTGATCAGCCGCACGCCGCGCAGGACGCGATCGGTGTCCGCCTCCGTGATGCGCCAGTCGACGGCGACGCGCGGCATTCCCAAGGCGTCCCGCTCCTGCGACAGCGTGATGCGGCTGTCGGGGTTGGGCTCCTGCTCGGCATTGACGTCGGCCGGATAGGTCTCGCGCGGATCGAGCAGGAACACCGAGGGCAGCTTGCGCCGTGCGAAGGTCCGGCGGCGCAGCCAGTCGGCCGAAAACGCTGCCAGACGCGGCGCCCCCAGCACGACATTGCGCAGATGCGCGGCATAGAAGCCGCTGCCGCTGCCGTGGCGCTGGCGCGCCTCATGCTCCAGTGCGGTCATCTTGCGGGCATATTCGGGGACGATGGAATCCTTGACCAGGAACATCGCCGACAGCACCGGGTCGCGATGGCCGGCATCGACGATGCTGGCATGGGCCGGGCGCAGCACCAGCCCGGCCAGCGCCTCGCGCCGCTGCGCCTCGGGAGAGAGCCAGATATAGCGGCGGCAATAGATGCCGTCGCGGGAGCGCTGATAGTCGAGACGCAGGCTCTTGCGCGGGGCGGTGAAGACCAGTTCGCCCAGCTCGCCTTCGATGTGGCACTGGTAGAACCGGCCGACCAGATCACGCTCGTTGCCGAGGCCGGCGGGCCGCTCTGCCGTGCTGGCGAGCAGCAGCCGGGCGGTTTCGATCCCGCCGGTGGCCAGCACCACCCTGCCCGCCTCGACCCGCACATCGCGGTTGCCGGGCAGGCGCGCCCGCACCCCAGCCACCGCCGCACCGCCGTCGCGAGTCTCGATCCGGTCGACGGCGGCGCCGGTGAACAGCCGGATACGGGGACACGATGCGATCCGCGTGCGATAGGTCTTGCCGAAATCGGTGGGTTCGCTGAACCGTTCGATCCGGTCGAGGATCACGTCCTGCGACGCGACGCCGGGGACCAGCGGGCCGGGCTCCCCCGGCAATGCGGTGGCGGCATCGAATTCGGGCGCCCCCGCCCGGGCCAGCTCCAGCGCGCGGGGATAGAAGGCGGCCACCTCGTCATACTCGATCGGCCAGCGGGCATACGGGCCGAGCCACGGGCGCTCCTCGAAATCGATCGGATCGAATGGGATGCAGCGCCCGCCCCACACCGAGGTCGACCCGCCGAGCACCCTTCGGCGGTAGAGATCGACCTGGCCATGCGCGGCGGGGGTGAAGCTGGCGGCGCGGTAATGGTCCTGCTGCACCTTGCTGAACCGCTCGCCGCCGGCTTCGAGCACGACGATCTCGAGCGGCGTGTCGGCCAGGGACACCGCCAGCGCGATGCCGGCGGCACCGGCCCCGACGATGACGAGGTCGGCCTGAAGGCGGTCCGGCAGGCCGGCCCCGGCAGCATCGGCGATCATGTTTTGGCTTCGGCCATTTGCGCCGCCGCCGACCGCAGATGCTCGCGGCTGGTGGTGCCAATCAGGGTGCAGTCCACGGCCGGGTGCGACAGGGCGTTCCGCAGCGCCTCGTCGGGCGCAACGCCAGGCTGCTGGACGATCACTTCGCGCGCCAGCACGAGGATTCCGCGCTCGCGCAGCAGCGGCTCGAGCGGGCCGAGCGTGGCGATCACCGACCACGGCAGTTGAACCATGTCGAGCACCGGCTGGGTGAGCGCTGCCTCCAGCCCGGCCCGATCCTCGCAGGACATGCCCACCCGCCGAGTCAGCCCGCGCTGCCGCAAGGACAGCAACGCCTCGCCGACGCGCGGATCGCCGGCGATTGCCGTGGGAGGGCTGTGGAGCAGGAAGGCATCGACATACTCGGTGCCAAGGCGCTTCAACGATCCTTCGAGGCTCGCCGACAGGCTCGCGCCCGACCAGTCGACCGCCAGCGCGTCATCGCGCCGCGCGGCAGCGACCGCCCTGCCCTTGCCCAGCCAGGTCAGTAGCGGCCGGGCGATTGGCTTGAGCAGCTGCAAGGCACGGTAGCGTGCCGAAAAGGTTCGCGGCCCCTTGGTGACAACGAATGCGTCCCGGCGCCGGCCGGCGATGGCCCGGCCGATCGCGCGCTCGCTGTCTCCCTGGCCGTAAATGCTGGCTGTGTCGAGCACCGCTATGCCCAGATCAAGCGCCTCGCGCACCAGTTGCTCGCTGTCGCGCAGCGAGGCGGGGTTGTTGAACGAACCGATCCGGCTGGTGCCGAGTCCCAGACGCGATGGCAAAGGTTCCAGCCTCACCGCCTCACCGCCACACTGCACCGCCGCATTCGCGGATATAGGCCACCGCCGGTGCCCCGATCGGCTTGCGGCGCGGCCGGCCGGGGCGGCGCAGCCACTGCACGAACTGGCCGACGGCACGCAGGACGCTCACCTGTCCGCGCGCGAAGAACATCAGATAGGGGGTGAAGGTCACCATGTTGAACGCGACCTGCGGGAACGGCATCCGCAGGTAGCTGATGATATATTTGTTGGCGAGACGGTCGGTCTGGA
>JACIYY010000117.1 GCA_014359685.1 Porphyrobacter sp.
CGGACAGGATCCGGTCAAGATAGGGCACCACCCACTGGTCGCTGCCGGGGCCGTAGATCAGAGTCGGGCGCAGCACAGCGACCGCCATCCCTGCCGGAGCGGCGGCGCAGGCCTGCTCGGCCTCCACCTTGGCCCGCCCGTAGGCGCCCGCAGGGTTGCTGGTGGCGGCGCCTTCGTCGAGCTCGCCCGCGCGATCGCCATAGACCGCGACCGAGCTGAGCTGGATGAACCGGGTCACGCCGGCGGCGGATGCGGCGGCCAGCGCATTTGCGGTGCCTTCGGTGATGACCCGCATGTCGCGCGGTCCGCCGATCGCGCAATGCACCACGGCATCGCATCGCGCGAAGGCCTGTTCCAGCGCGGCCCGGTCTAGCACGTCGGCGAGCACCGGCTCCACCCGGTCAGGGCATGGCCGGCCGTCGATCCTCCGCACGCCCGCGCGCACCGCCATCCCTGCGCCCGCCAGCGCCCGCACCATAGCGCTGCCGACAAAGCCGGCTGCGCCGGTCACGAAAACTGGGTTCATCGGCGTCTCTCCCTCGGTCGCACGGCCCCAGTGTCAGCATCGCCGGACCGCAGCACAATCGTCCGGCAATTGCTTCCCTGCTCGCCTCGCCGCTGCCAACGCCAGTGGCGCGTGGCTGACGGACGGGCAAGCTCGCGGGAGAGCTACGGCCGTTGGCTCCTGATTGCGCCAGCCGTCCGTTGACGATCACCCGATCAAGGCCATTGCACCGGCCTGTGCGGCGCAGCATGGTCGCGCCGGGTCCCGTCACGCAGAGAGGTCTTGTGCTCGCTTCCGCAATGCAGCTGGGTGGAGCGCCTTGGGACGCCGATGTGTGCATTGCCGGCGCCGGCCCCATTGGCCTGTCGCTTGCGGCCAAGCTTGCCGGCACGGGCATGCGCGTGCTCGTGCTCGAAGCGGGTGGATCGGCCGCGAGTCCGACCTCGCAGGCGTTCTACGCCGGCGAGGTCGTCGATCCCGCCGTTCACTGGCCGCTCGACAGCTACAGGGTGCGCGCCCTGGGCGGCA
>JACIYY010000118.1 GCA_014359685.1 Porphyrobacter sp.
CACGACATGCGGGCGGGCGCCGCCGTCGCTGGCACCCGCCGTGCCCGGATAGGGCGCATCGGCATAGCCCTTGCCCAGCTGCCACGGGCCGCCGTCCCAATGGTGGTGCTTGTTGCGGCTGACGCGGCGGGCGAGGTCCATCCCCTCCAGCCCCGGCCAGCCCTGCGCCCGGGCCAGCAGCGCGGGAATGTCGAATTCGCCCGCCGGGTGGTGCGCGATCACCGCGTTGGGCGCGCCCGACAGGCGGATGCGGCGGGTCAGCGCGCGGGTGTCGATCCCCGACACGCCGATCTTCATGTGGCCGGCCATCCACTCCGCGAACTCGCGCTCTGCCCGGAAACTGGAGTGCGGGGTCACCGCCTCGCGGGTGATGCAGCCGACCGCGCCTTCCACCTCGCTCTCGATATCCTCGGCATTGGCGCCGACATTGCCGATATGGGGGAAGGTGAAGGTGACGATCTGGGCGGCATAGGAGGGATCGGTCATCACCTCCTGATAGCCGGTCATCGCGGTGTTGAAGCACAGCTCCCCCACAGCGGCGCCAACATGGCCGAAGCCCCTGCCCCACAGCACCGACCCGTCGGCCAGCACCAGAACGCCCGTCGCCCCGTTCGGCGGCGCAGGCGAGGAGGCGGAAAAAGCCATTCGGAAGGGCTCCCGTTGAACGATGGACCGGTGATGTATGCTAAGGCGCGGCGGCTAGACCTGCCCTCCCCCCGCGTCAAGCCGCAGGGCTTCGATCCTGCACGGAACCTTTTGACCGCAGGCGCCGCTTTTCGCAAAGGGGCGCGCAGGGCGCAGGCAAGGAGCGGGCAGGATGTTGAGAGAGCGGATCAGGCAGGCCACGGTGGCGGCGATGAAGGCCGGCGACAAGCCGCGCACCGGGGCGCTGCGGCTGATCTCGGCCAGGCTGAAGGACCGCGACATCGAACTGCGGACCGCCGCCCAGCCGGTCGATGACGAGGCGCTGGTGATCGACACCTTGCAGAAGATGGCCAAGCAGCGGCGCGAATCGATCCAGATGTATGAGGAAGGCGGGCGCGAGGAGCTGGCCGCGCATGAGCGGGCCGAGCTGGCGGTGATCGAGGAATTCCTGCCCCTCCAGCTGGACGAGGCGGCGACCCGCGCGGCCATCGAACAGGTCAAGGCCGATCTTGGCGCCGCGGGCATGAAGGACATGGGCCGGGTGATGGCCGAGCTGAAGGCGCGCCACGGCGCCGAGCTGGACATGGGCCGCGCCAGCGGCTGGGTGAAGGATGCGCTCCAGCGCTAAAGCCGTGGACAGGCAAGCGTCGGGCGGACCAGCGCGCTAGGCGCGACTCGGCCGGCGGGGTAAGCAATGCCATGGCCCTGACCCCGCAATGGCTGGACGAGCTGCGCGCCCGCGTGACGCTGTCGGCGATCATCGGGCGCACCACCAAGCTGCAGCGCGCCGGGCGGGAATGGAAGGCGTGCTGCCCGTTCCATCAGGAAAAGACCCCCAGCTTCACGGTCAATGACGAGAAGGGCTTCTATCACTGCTTCGGCTGCGGCGCGCATGGTGATGCGATCCGCTGGATGACCGACCAGCGCGGGCTGACCTTCATGGATGCGGTGCAGGAACTGGCCGCCGGCGCAGGAATGGAGGTTCCCCGCCCCGATCCCGCCTTCGCCCAGCGGATCGAACAGCGCGCCGGCCTGCACGAGGTGATGGCCGCGGCGCAGGACTGGTTCGTGGCGCAGCTGCAGGCGCCGCAGGGCGCGGCGGCTCGTGCCTATCTGGCGCAGCGCGGGGTCGATGCGCGCACGGCCGAGCGGTTCGGCTTCGGATATGCGCCGGACGGGCGGATGGCGCTCGGCCGCGCGCTCGACCGCTTCGGCGAGGCGCTGCTGGTGGAAGCGGGCTTGCGCGTCGCGGGTGAGGATCGCGACCCCTACGACCGCTTCCGCAACCGGCTGATGCTGCCGATCCACGACGCGCGCGGGCGGGTGATCGCGTTCGGCGGGCGCATCCTCGACGGCGGCCGAAGTGATGCGCCCAAATACCTGAATTCGCCCGACACGCCGCTGTTCGACAAGGGCCGCACGCTCTACAACCTGCACCGCGCCGCTCCGGTCGCGCGGCAGTCGGGGCGGCTGATCGTGGTCGAAGGCTACATGGACGTCGTCGCGCTCGCGGCGGCGGGGATCGAGGAGGTGGTCGCGCCGATGGGCACGGCGCTGACCGAACAGCAGATCGAATTGCTGTGGCGGATGGCCGACAAGCCGATCCTGTGCCTGGACGGCGACGCCGCCGGGCAGCGCGCGGCGATCCGCGCGGCCACGCGCGCGCTTCCGCTGCTGCGACCCGGCCATTCGCTGCAATTCGTCGCCCTGCCCGCCGGGCTCGACCCCGACGATGTTGTCCGCCGTGACGGGCGCGCCGGGCTGGAGCGGCTTGTGGAACAGCCGCAAAGCCTGCTCGATCTGATCTGGCAGCACGAGCGGGGGGCGGTGCCGCCGGTCTCGCCGGAGGACAAGGCCGGCCTCAAGGCGCGGCTGATCGCCCATGCGGAGACGATCGCCGATCGCGACATCGCAGCATTGTATCGCCGCGAATGGCTGGAGCGCTTTTCAGCCTTCGCGTTTCCGCCGCGGGCGCGGCCGGAGCGCGGACCCAACCCGCCTTGGGGCCGGCGCGGGCGCTTTGCCGGGGATGCGCGCGCTCGCGCCCTGCCCTCCCTCGCCCCGGGCTCTGCCGAGCGGCTGGCGCAGCGGCATCGCGCGGACCCGCTGGCGGAGGCGGTGTTCGCCGGCCTCGCCCGCCATCCCGACCAGATCGCCCGTCATGCCGAAGCGCTGCTGGGCCTTGCCGCCAGCCAGCCCGCGCTCGCCCCGGCCGTCGATGGGCTGCTCCACCTCGCCGATGCGCTTGAAGCGAGCGGCGGCGATCCCATATCGGCAGCCGACCCGGTGCCGCAACCGCCCGAAGGCACGGCGTTTTCTTTCCTGTCGAGCGGGGCCGATGCCCTTTCCGCCCACGCGGATCTGGCGGAGGCGGTGGGCCTTCTGGTCGAGCGGCCGGCGCTGGATGCGGCGATCGCAGCGGCCACGGCCCGCTTCGATGCCGACCCGGAAGGCGCCTTTGCCGAACAGCAGCGGCTGCTGGAACGCAAGAAGCGACTCGGCGAACGAAAGCTGGCATTCGAGTCGCGGCTGGGGCAGATGGCGCGCCGGCGTGCCTCGGCACCGGTCGAGGAATAAAGTCGGGCCATATCCCGGCGTGACATGGAAACTGCCGCGATGCTCGATCGTATCGCGAGGACAGGAATTGGAACGAAGCGAGACAATGGCGTCCGAAGACACCACCACGACCGACGATGCACCGCTGATCGACCTCAACGAGGCGTCGGTCAAGAAGCTGCTCGCCAAGGCCAAGCGTCGTGGCTTCCTGACCTATGACGAGCTCAATGCGGCGCTGCCGCAGGACCAGATGTCGTCCGAGCAGATCGAGGACATCATGTCCGCCATCTCCGAAATGGGCGTGAACATCGTCGAAAACGACGACGACACCGCCGAGGAGGAGGATGCCGGCGCCGAGGAGACCGCCGCCAGCGAAGATGGCGATGCGGAGGAGGACGAGGCCACCCAGCACGTCCCCGAGAAGAAGCGCAAGGAAACCACCGAGCGCACCGACGATCCGGTGCGGATGTATCTGCGCGAGATGGGCGCGGTGGAGCTGCTCAGCCGCGAGGGCGAGATCGCCATCGCCAAGCGGATCGAGGCCGGCCGCGATACGATGATCATGGGCCTGTGCGAGAGCCCGATCACCTTCCACGCGATCATCATGTGGTCCGAGGCGCTGAACAATGGCGAGATGCAGCTGCGCGAGATCCTCGATCTCGATGCCATGCTGTCCAAGGAGCCTCCCGTCGACAAGATGGAGGAGGACGATGACGATTCGGCCGAGATCAGCGAGGCCACCGCCGGCCCGTCCTTCAAGGACGAGGAGGACGAGGACGAGGATCAGCCCGCCGCCGCCAAGGACGACGACGAGGACAGCGAGAGCGCGCCCCGCCGCCGCGAGGAGGAGGACGAGGACGACAACACGCTCAGCCTCGCCCAGATGGAGGCCGCGCTCAAGCCCGAGGCGCTGGAGCGGTTCGCCCGCATCACCGACCTGTTCAAGAGTTTCGAGAAGATCCAGGCGGAACGGGTCGACGTGCTCGCCCGGGGCGAGGATTTCCCGGCCGCGCGGGAGAAGGCGTATGAGGACCTGCGCGAGCAGCTGACCGCCGAGGTCGAGGCGGTGCAGTTCCATGCGACCAAGATCGAATATCTGGTCGACAATCTGTACGCCTACAATCGCCGCCTGACCGCTCTGGGCGGCCAGATGCTGCGCCTCGCCGAACGCCACAAGGTGAAGCGCAAGGACTTCCTCGATTCCTATGTCGGGCACGAGCTGGACGAGGCATGGCTCGGCCAGATGGCGAAGAGGGACAAGAAGTGGGCTGCCTTCGCCGTGGCGGAGGGCGATGCTGTCGAGCGCATCCGGCTGGAGATCGCCGACATCGCCGCGCAGACCGGCATGAGCCTCGACGAGCTGCGCCGCATCGTCAACATGGTCCAGAAGGGCGAGCGCGAGGCGCGCATTGCCAAGAAGGAGATGGTCGAGGCCAACCTGCGGCTGGTCATCTCCATCGCCAAGAAATACACCAATCGCGGGCTGCAATTCCTCGACCTGATCCAGGAGGGGAACATCGGGCTGATGAAGGCGGTCGACAAGTTCGAATACCGCCGCGGCTACAAGTTCAGCACCTACGCCACCTGGTGGATCCGGCAGGCGATCACCCGCTCGATCGCCGACCAGGCGCGCACCATCCGCATCCCGGTCCACATGATCGAGACGATCAACAAGCTGGTGCGGACCAGCCGCCAGTTCCTGCACGAGCAGGGCCGCGAGCCGACGCCCGAGGAGATGGCCGAGCGCCTCTCGATGCCGCTGGAGAAGGTCCGCAAGGTGATGAAGATCGCCAAGGAGCCGATCTCGCTCGAAACGCCGATCGGCGACGAGGAGGATTCGCACCTCGGCGATTTCATCGAGGACAAGAACGCGGTGATCCCGGTCGATGCGGCGATCCAGGCCAACCTCAAGGAAACGGTCACCCGCGTCCTCGCCAGCCTGACCCCGCGCGAGGAGCGCGTGCTGCGGATGCGCTTCGGCATCGGCATGAACACCGATCATACGCTGGAGGAGGTCGGCCAGCAGTTCAGCGTGACCCGCGAACGCATCCGCCAGATCGAGGCCAAGGCG
>JACIYY010000119.1 GCA_014359685.1 Porphyrobacter sp.
GGGCGTGCGGCCGCCCTTCTTCATGTTGCACGGCGCGCAGGCGGTGAGGATGTTCTCCCAGGTGGTGCGCCCGCCCAGCCGGCGCGGCACCACATGGTCGAAGGTCAGGTGCCGCGGGCTGCCGCAATACTGGCAGGTGAAGCGGTCGCGCAGGAACAGGTTGAAGCGGGTGAAGGCGGGAAATTCCGACGGCCTCACGAACTGGCGCAGCGCGATCACGCTGGGGATCTTCATGTCCAGAGAGGGCGAGTGCACCTCCCGGTCGTAGCTGGCGACGATGTCCACCCGTTCGAGGAACACCGCCTTGATCGCGGTCTGCCACGGCCACAGGCTGAGCGGGTAGTAGGACAGCGGGGTGTAGTCGGCATTGAGGACCAGCGCCGGGCAGCTTTCCAGCTTGCGCAGCGGATCGCCCCCGGAACCGCGGAATTGCGCCGCGCGAAGCTGCGCAGCCTGGTCGATCAGTTCGGCCTTGAACACCTGGCGTGCCCTCCCTGATGCGTGGCAGGGAGCATTTGCGTGCAAAAGCGTCAAGCCTGTTACATGGCAAAAATCCACAGCCATTCGGGCGATTGGCCTCCCTGCCTGACCCGATGGCCTAACCTGACCCGATCGCCCGGACATCGTGCGGTGATGACGCCTGTGATTGTGACCCGCTTCGCCCCAAGCCCCAACGGGCCGCTGCATCTGGGCCATGCGCTGTCGGCCGTGACCGCGCACGATCTGGCGCGCGGCGGCGGCCGGTTCGTGCTGCGGATCGAGGACATCGATGGGGTGCGATCGCGCCCCGAACTGGCGGCGACGATCCGCGCCGATCTCGCCTGGCTGGGCTTGCGCTGGGACGAGGTGGCGCCGCAATCCGCACGCCTCTCCCGCTATGCCGAGGCGGCGGAGCGGCTGCGCGCCGAGGGGCTGCTCTATGCCTGCCGCTGCACCCGCGCCGAGATTGCCGCCGCCGCCCGGGCCAGCGGACCCGACGGGCCGGTCTATCCCGGCACCTGCCGGGGGCGGCCGGTCGTGCCGGGCGAGCCGGCGGCGTGGCGGCTGGACGTGGCCGCGGCGCTGCGGCGGACCGGGTCGCTGAGCTGGCACGATGAGCGCGCGGGCGAGCAGGTGGCGCGGCCCGAGCTGGCCGGCGATCCGGTGCTGGTCCGCAACGACCCGGCGACTCCGGCCAGCTATCACCTGGCCGCGACACTCGACGATGCGGCGGACGGGGTGACGCTGGTGACGCGCGGGCGCGACCTGTTCGCGGCCACCCACCTGCACCGGCTGCTGCAGGCGCTGCTGGACCTGCCGGTGCCGCGCTGGCACCATCATCCGCTGCTGGTGGACGAGACCGGCCGCAAGCTGGCCAAGCGGCGCGGATCGCCCTCGCTGGCGCAGCGGCGGACGGCGGGCGAGGATGGCGCAGCGCTGGCCGATGCGCTGCGGCAGGGCGCGCTGCCGGCTGGCATTGCGCTGTCCGACGCCCTACATGGGGCGCCATGAACTCGCTCTTCGTCATCCTCATCATCGGTCTTGCGGTGATGGTCGTCGTCTCGCTGGTGCGCGGGATCATCGCCTTCCTGCACAGCACCCGGCTGGATCTGGAAGCCGGCGGCGAGGAGGTGACCAAATTCCAGCTGCAACAGAACAAGGCGATGTTCGCGCGCATCAAGTACCAGGCGCTGGCCATCGTCGCCGTCGCGGTGCTGCTGATGATCAACCGCTGAGGCGCGGGCGGCACCGATATGGTTCGCCTCAACAAAATCTATACCCGCACGGGTGACGATGCGACGACCGGGCTGGTCGACGGATCGCGCACCGCCAAGCATTCGCCGCGCATCGCCGCGGTGGGTGAGGTGGACGAATGCAATTCGGTGCTCGGCTGGGCGCTGCTGGCGGCCGAGGAGGCGGTGGCCGGCGAGTTGCGGCGCATCCAGAACGACCTGTTCGACCTTGGCGCCGACCTTGCCACGCCGGGCGAGGATTTCGCCCCGTCGCAGATGGTGCTGCGGATCGTGCCCGCGCAGGTCGCCTGGCTGGAGCAGCGGATCGACCACTGGAACATGGGCCTGGCGGCCTTGCGCAGCTTCATCCTGCCGGGCGGCAGCGAGCTGGCCGCGCGCCTGCACCTGGCCCGCGCCACCGCGCGCCGGGCGGAACGGGCGGTGAGCGCGCTGGCCACGGCCGAAGGCGCCAACCCGGCGGCGATCGCCTATATCAACCGGCTGTCCGATTATCTGTTCGTGCTGGCCCGCACCGCCGCCGCTGCGGCCGGTGGCGATGTGCTGTGGCAGCCGGGGGCCGGGCGCTAGCGGCGGGAACGCGCGATCGGCTCTGGCCGTTGACGGGGAAAGGAGATTCCCCCGATGACCGACCGCCCCCGCCCCAAGGATGATGCCACCGCCGCCGACGAGGCGCCCGAACTGCACAATGCCGAACAGGATGACGAGCAGGAGCAGACGCACAGCGTCGCCGGCGATGCGCTGCACGGCGAAGCGCGCCGGAGCAGCCCGCTCGACAGCCGCCGGTCGGACGAGCCGGGCGAGATCATGGACGATTCGACTCAGGACCTGGTCGACCACATGCGCGACATGGAACAATCGGGCCGGATCGACATGGACGCCTATCGCGGCGAGCCCAATCTCGACGACAACGAGGACAAATACGGGCCGGGGAACAAGGTCGACGACCTGCCGGCCGACGGATCGGGCCTCCGGAGCGGCCGCGCCCGGCGCTAACGTCCGTCCAGCGTTCCGTCATTGAGCAGCCA
Organism: Porphyrobacter sp.; assembly: GCA_014359685.1. Taxonomy (GTDB): domain Bacteria; phylum Pseudomonadota; class Alphaproteobacteria; order Sphingomonadales; family Sphingomonadaceae; genus Croceibacterium. The sequence continues at coordinate 2,759 of JACIYY010000119.1, forward strand.
CAGCCCGGCGATCAGCGCCAGCGCGCCGGCGATGATCGCCCAGCTCATCCACCGCAGCGCCGGCCCACGCGGGCGTTCGATGTCGTGGGTCGAAAGCCGCGCGAATGTGCGGCTGGTGCGCCGTTCGGCGGTGAAGGCGATGGTGATGCCAAGGATGATGAACAGCGTGGCGATCGCGCGCGCCAGCCATGGCGGGTCGAAATCCCCGAACACCGCGTGAAAGCCGATACCGACGCCGATCGCGGCGAAGGCGGTGCGCATCCAGCCGGCGAAGGTCCGCTCGGTGGCCTGGACGGTGCGGTCCTCGGCGAAGTGGGTGCGGTCCTTCGCCAGCTCGCTTTTGTCGGGCATTTCGCCGTCCTGGCCCGTGTCATCCATCACCCGTCTCCAGCGCCAGACGCCTGAAATCGTAGAGCAGATCGAGCGCCTCGCGCGGGCTGAGCGCATCGAGGTCGAGCGCGGCGAGGCGGTCGCGCAAGGGATCGGCAGCGGGTTTGGGCGCAGCCGCCATGGCGGCGAACAGCGGCAGATCGCCCAGCCCGGCAGCCAGCCCGCCGGTTTCGGCCCGCCCTTCCTCCAGCCGGGCGAGCACCGCGCCGGCGCGCGCGATCACCGGCGGCGGCACCCCGGCGAGGCGCGCGACGGCAAGGCCGTAGCTGCGATCGGCGGCGCCTTTGGCGACCTCGTGCAGCAGGACCAGGTCGCCCTTCCACTCCCTGGCCCTGACATGGTGGAGGCTGAGCGCCTCGCAGCGTTCGGCCAGCCGCGCCAGTTCATGATAATGGGTCGCGAACAGGCAGCGGCTGCGATTGGTGTCGTGGATCGCCTCGGCCACCGCCCAGGCCAGCGCCAGCCCGTCATAGGTCGAGGTGCCGCGCCCGATCTCGTCGAGGATGACGAAGCTGCGGTCGGTCGCCTGCGCGAGGATCGCGGCGGTCTCGACCATCTCGACCATGAAGGTCGAGCGGCCGCGCGCCAGATCGTCCGCCGCGCCGACGCGGCTGAACAGGCGGTCGACAAGGCCGATGCGGGCGCTGGCGGCGGGCACGAAGCCGCCGGCATGGGCGAGCAGCACGGTCAGCGCATTGGCCCGCAGGAAGGTCGATTTGCCGCCCATGTTGGGGCCGCCGACCAGCCACAGCCGGTCCTGGGGCGAGAGGTGGCAGGAATTGGCGACGAACCGCCCGCCGCTGCGCGCCAGCGAATCCTCCACCACCGGATGCCGGCCGTCCTCGATTGCGAGGCACGGCTCCTCGACCAGTTGCGGGCGGACCCAGCCGCCCTCCGCCGCCCGCTCCGCCTGCCCGGCGGCGACGTCGATGCGGGCGAGCGCGGCGGCGGTGGCGGCGATCCGGTCGCGCACGGCGGCGACCTCGCCCACCAGCGCCTCGAAATGCGCCTCTTCGGCGACCACCGCGTGACGGCCGGCCCCGGCGATCCGCTCGGCCTCCTCGTGCAAGGCAAGCGAGGTGAAGCGCACCGCATTGGCCATGGTCTGGCGGTGAAGAAAGCCGCTGTCGGGCGCCATCAGCCGGTCGGCGTGGCGGGCCGGCACCTCGATGAAATAGCCGAGCACGCCGTTGTGGCGGATCTTGAGCGCGGCGATGCCGGTCTCCTCGCGGTGCCGCGCCTCCATCGCGGCGATGGCGCGGCGGGCATCGCCCGACACCGCGCGCAGGCTGTCGAGCGCGGCGTCGTAGCCGGCGGCGATGAAGCCGCCCTGGGCGCGCTCGGTCGGCGGGGCGGGCACCAGCGCGCGGGCGAGCAGGTCGGTCAGCGCGCCATGGCCGGCAAGATCGGGCAGCAGCGCCGCCAGCAGCGCCGGGCGGTCGGGCCGAGGGGCGAGCAGATCACGGATGCGCGCGGCCCCGAGCAGCCCGTCGCGCAGCTGCCCGAGATCGCGCGGGCTGCCCCGCCCGGCCACCAGCCGGCCGAGCGCGCGTCCGATATCGGGGAGCGCGCGCAGGGCGGCGCGCAGATCGGCGCGCAGCAGCGGGTCGGCGTGGAACCAGTGAACCAGGTTCAGCCGCGCGTCGATCGCCGGGCCGCGGGCGAGCGGCGCCGACAGATCCTCCGCCAGCAACCGCGCGCCGGCGCCGGTGGCGCAACGGTCGATCGCGGCGAGCAGGCTGCCGGCGCGGCTGCCGGTCTGGGCCTGGGTGATTTCCAGACTGGCGCGGGTGGCGGCGTCCATCGCCAGCAGCTCGGCCGGCCGGCGCACCACCGGGGGCAGCAGCAGCGGCAGCGCGCCGCGCCCGGCATGGTCGAGATAGGCGATGAGGCCGCCGGCCGCCGCCAGCATCGCCCGCCCGGTCTCACCGAAACCGTCGAGCGCGGCGACGCCGTGGATCGCCTTCAGCCGCGCTTCGCCGGCCTCGCTGGCAAAGTCGCCGCGCGGGCGCGGGATGGCGCCGGGCGGCGCGTCGGCCCAGCCCTCGGGCACCACCAGCTCGCTGGCGCCGAGCCGCGCGAGGGCGGCGGCGGATTCGGCCGGGGCGCATTCCTCCAGCTCCATCCGCCCGGTCGAGATGTCGCAGGCGGCCAGCCCGCAGGTGCCGCGCACTTCGCAAAAGGCGACCAGCAGGTTGGCGCGGCGCGGCTCCAGCAGCGCCTCTTCGGTCAGGGTGCCGGCGGTGACGAAGCGGACGATGTCGCGCCGGACCAGCGCCTTGGACCCGCCGCGCTGCCGCGCCGCCTCCGGGCTTTCGACCTGTTCGGCGATGGCCACCCGGCAGCCGGCGCGGATCAGCCGGGCGAGATAGCTTTCCGCCGCATGGACCGGCACGCCGCACATCGGCACCGGCTGCCCGTCATGCTCGCCCCGGCTGGTCAGCGCGATGTCGAGCACCGCGCTGGCGCGGCGGGCATCGTCGAAGAACAGTTCGAAGAAATCGCCCATCCGGTAGAACAGCAGGCAATCGCCGGCCTGCGCCTTCAGCGCCAGATATTGCGCCATCATCGGGGTGGCGGCGGGAGGGAGAGCGGACGGGTCGGCCATGTCGCGGCCCGGCCTAGCCCAAGACGCGGGCGCGATCAGCCCTCGATCACCGGATGATGCCGGTCGAGGTGGCGCTTGATGAGCCGCAGGTTGCGGGTGTTGGAGCGGAACAGCAGGTCGAAGGCATCGCCCACCACCGGCACCGCGCCGATGGTGGTGTCGACGGCGATGTTGCCGGCCATTCGCCACAGCGTCCAGCGCGACATCCCCAGATTGCGCCCTTCCCAGATCAGGTAGCTGCCAAGCACGGCGGCGAGCAGATCGCCGAGGATTGGCACCAGCCCGGCGACCGCATCGAGCCCGACCGGGCGGTTGACGCCGGGCAGCCTGAAGCCGCGTTCCAGCAGCCGCTCCATCGCCTCGACCCGCTGGCGCACGGCGGCGGGATCGCGGCCGGTGGGCGGCGGCATCGGGCGCAGCCGTTCCGGCCGGAGCGGCGCGGGCGGCGGCGTGGGGGTGGGCGCGATGCTCATGCAGCAGCTATCTGGCGATCTGCGCGAGCGGCGGCAAGGGATGAATGGCCCATTGGTTGGCGGCGAAGCCGTCGACCCTGCCGCGCACCAGCGACCAGCGCAGCGGCTGGCCGAAGGGGATGTAGATGTTCTTCAACATCAGCTGCGCCTCGACCTCTGCCAGCAGCGTGGCGCGGGCGGCGGGATCGGCGGCCCTGTTGGCCTGGGCGAGGAGGAAGTCGGCATCCTCGTCGCACAGGCCGCGCCGCAGCGAGCAGTGGAACTGGTTGAGGAACCAGCGCGGCTCCGCATAGCGCGCCACCCGGTCGACCAGCGCGAGATCGGCCGGAGCGCCCGGCGGGGCGCGCACCAGGGTGACGCCGATCCCGGCCCATTGCGCGGCGAGCAGGGCGAACAGCTGATCGTGCCCCGGCGAGCGCGCCAGGGCCAGCGACAGGCGCGGCTCCTGCCCGCCATTCTGCACCCGCCACGTCGCGACGCGGGCCGCGGCGATGGCCCGGCGCTGCTCGATCGACAGGTCCGTCCAGCGCTCGACGATATAGCCGGGATCGCCGGGCAGAGCGGGGGCCACGATGCGGGTGGTCGGCACCCAGCCGCCGATGTTGAACGGGGCGATCAGCGCCGGGCGGTCGATCGCCATGGCCAGCGCCTCGCGCCCGGTGGCATCGGCGAGCAGCCCGGCGGCACGCCGGACCTGGACCCCGAACAGCCCCAGCGCCGGGTCGATCCGTACCGTGCCGCGCGACAGCGGGCCGGTGTCGGCGAGCGGCCAGTCGCCGATCCGCCCGCCGAGCACGAGGTCGAGCCGCCCCTCGTCAAAGCCGGCCACCGCCTGCCGCACATCGATCGCAAAGAGCGCGATCGGGCGCACCCGCTGGCGCCAGTCGGGCTCTTCGGGCAGGCCGCGCGCCGAGGGCGGCTTCATGGTCAGGATGGCGCTGCGGCCCTGCTGCCGCAGCAGCATCTGCCCGGTGCCGCCCGCGCCGCGATCGAGCACCATTTCGGGCTGCGCGAGCAGCTGGAGCAGGGTCGGCACCGCGCTCGACAGGCGAATCTCGATCACCGAGCCGGCGGTGGCGCGCACCTCCTCGATCGGGGCGAGGTCGAGGCCCAGCGCAGTGCCCTCCGCCTCTCGGATCAGCCGGACGAGCTCTGTCCTCACGCTGTCGGCGGTCAGCTCGGTGCCATCGGGCCAGGCGCCGTCGCGCAGGCGGAAGATGAAGTTGAGCCCGTCATCGGTGACGATCCAGCGGTCGGCCAGCGCGGGCACCACCTCGCCCTGCGCATCGAGCGCCACCAGGCCGCTCTCGGTGGCGGCGCGCATATGTGGGGCGGCGGAGGACAGCCTGAGGTCGCTGGCGGCCGCAGCATCCGGCGAATCGATGAAGGCGATGGCCAGCGCGCCGTTGGACCCGCCATCGCAGGCTGCGAGCGCGAGCGCTGCGAGCAGCAGGGGAAGGAGCCGGACGATCATCGCCAGCGAGGGTGTAGAAGCCCCGCCGCGCCGCTTCAATCGCCGCGCGGCACCGCAGTCACGACTGTTTCGACGGCGCGACCACGGGGACACGCGCGCGCATCGGGTCGATCTCCTGCGCGAAGGCGATGCCGAAGCGGCTGTCCTGCTTCCATGCGACCGTGCCATCGACCCAGCCGATGTTCCGCAATTCGACCGACACGCTGGCGCCGCGCGCGACCTGGACCAGCCCTTCGGCCATGGCGCCGCCGGCGGACAGGTTGCGGATCTTGACGCTATGGCCGTGATCCTGCCCGTCGATGCGCAGCCGGGCGAGCAGCAGCAGGCTGTCGCGGGCAAGCTGGCGGGTATCGATATTCGTCATGTCGGTTGAACTCGGCTCCTGGCGAAGTTCGGCGGACCCCGGAGGTGTGATACCGACTGTATCGGCACCGGCATCGTTAAGCCAGGGGCGCTAAACAATGGTTAATGCGGTAACGCGTGCCTGGACGCGGACAGGCGACGGCGCCGCGCTCAATCGTCGCGCGAGACCTTCTCGCGGCGTTCGTGCGCCTGCTGGGCTTCCACCGTCATCGTGGCGATCGGGCGGGCGATCAGGCGATGGATGCCGATCGGCTCCCCGGTCACCTCGCACCAGCCGTAATCCCCTTCGTCGATGCGGCGCAAGGCGGCGTCGATCTTGGCGATCAGCTTGCGCTGGCGGTCGCGGGTCCGCAGCTCGATCCCCCAGTCGGTTTCGCTGGAGGCGCGGTCGGTGAGGTCGGGTTCGCGGATCGGCCCGTCCTGGAGCAGCTGGAGCGTGTTCTCCGACGCGCTGAGGATCGATTTCTTCCATTCCAGCAGCAGCACGCGAAAATAGTTCAGCTGCTGGGGGGACATGTATTCTTCGCTCTCGTCAGGAGCGTAGTCGCGGTCGAGGGCCCGCTTGGCCTTGGCCAGAACGTCGATGTCGTCGCCCGAAATCGAGGCCATTCGCGAACTCTCCGTCTGCTGACCGCCCGGCGGCAGGCCCGGTCGATCCCCCTGCCACCGGCCGATCCCGTGCCGGGGCGCGCAGGTTGCGCGGCCTATAGGGTCAGCGGGAATCGGGCACAAGCGCCAAATCGGAGGCTGTTGCAGGGCGGGATCGGTCGGCGTCCGCAGGGGGCCGCGCGCGTTGAACCGCGGCCCTCACCGGGGCTTCGGTTAACCGAATCTTAGCCATGGTCATCAAGTCTGGCCGTGGGGGGCCGGCTCCACGGCCATGGACAGGAGGTGCGAGCATGGCGATGGGGATTGCCGAAGGGACCGGGGCGCATCCGCTGGCGCGGCAGAGGGGAATGGCCGACATGGCCTGGCTGATCGCTGCCGCGGAACGCGACGGCGGCGCCTGCTTCGAACTGGGGATCGCCCATTCGACCGGCGCCCGCAACCGTCCGGTCGACCTGATCGAGGCGCATATGTGGTTCAACCTGGCCGCCGCGGCCGGCCACGAGGATGCCGCCGAATGCCGCGCCGACGTGGCCGAGCAGATGAGCGCGCGCGAGATCGCCGAGGCGCAGCGGCGGGCGCGGCACTGGCTGGCATCGGTGCGGCGCCGCGCGGCCTGACCGGGCCAGGGGGGGGGCTGGCTAACCGCTCTTGCGGAACGGCGCCCGCTCCCCCAGCGCCATCTGGGTGACCGCCACGCCGGCACGCTCCTGCTCCAGGAACTGCGCCACCGCCGCGCGGAAGCCGGGATCGGCGATGTAGTGCATCGACCAGGTCTGCACCGGCTCATAGCCGCGCGCCAGCTTGTGCCCGCCCTGCGCGCCGGCCTCGACCCGGGACAGCCCGCGGGCGATCGCCTCCTCGATGGCGCGGTAATAGCAGACTTCGAAATGCAGGAACGGCTTGTCGACCAGGCAGCCCCAATAGCGGCCGTAGAGCGCATCGCCGCCGATGAAGTTGAGCGCGCCGGCGATCGGCCGCTCGTCCGAATCGAAGGCGAGCACCAGCAGCACGGCATCGCCCATCCGCTCCCCGATCAGGTCGAAGGCGGCGCGCGTCAGGTAGGGGCGGCCCCATTTGCGCGCGCCGGTGTCCTGGTAGAACAGCCAGAAGGCATCCCAGTGGTGCGGCCGGATGTCGGCGCCGGAGAGGGCGCGGATGGTCACGTCGCGCTGCGCGGCGGCGCGTTCCTTGCGCAGATCCTTGCGCTTGCGCGAGGACAGGGCGGCGAGGAAATCATCGAAACTGCTGTAGCCGCGGTCGATCCAGTGGAACTGGATGTCGCTGCGCGCGAGCCAGCCTGCGTCCTCGAACAACGGGCGCTGCGCGTCATCGACGAAGGTCGCGTGGGCGGAGGAGAAATCGTTGCGGGCGCACAATCGCTCGGCCGCGCGCAGCAGCGGGGTGGCGAGCGCGGGGTCGCTGAGCAGCAGGCGCGGCCCGGTCGCCGGGGTGAACGGCGCGGCGATCTGGAGCTTGGGGTAATAGCGGCCACCGGCGCGGTGCCAGGCATCGGCCCAGGCATGGTCGAACACATATTCGCCCTGGCTGTGGGTCTTGGCATAGGCCGGCAGCGCCGCCACCAGCCGGCCGCCGCGATCCTCGATCACCAGCGGCGCCGGGGTCCAGCCGGTGCCGGCGCCGACGCTGCGCGAATCCTCCAGCGCAGACAGGAACGCGTGGCGCATGAACGGGTTGTCGCCGCCCGCCAGCCGATCCCATTCGGCGGCCGGCAGCGCCCCGACCGAGGGCGCGACGCGGGCGATGAGCTCGCCTGCGGCCACCGGATCAGGCGCCATGGGGCTGCCCTTCAGCCGCCATCAGCTGCGCGGGCGGACCGCCGCCGGCGGCCCGGTCAGGCAGGGGACAGAGCGACGATCGCATCCACTTCCACCAGAGCTGCCAGCGGCAGGATCGCGCCCACCGCGCTGCGGGCATGCCGGCCGGCGGGGCCGAACACCTCCACCATCAGGTCCGACGCGCCGTTGGCGACCTTCGGCTGGTCGGTGAAATCGGGCGTCGAATTGACGAACACGCCAAGCTTCACGATCCGCTCCACCCGGTCGAGAGCAACCCCGGCGCCCTGCAATTGCGCAAGGATCATCAGCGCGCAGGCGCGGGCGGCGGCGATCCCCTGTTCGAGGGTCGGCCCCTCCCCCATCCGGCCGGTGACCAGCGCCCCGTCGATGAAGGGCAGCTGGCCGGAGACGTAGGCGAGCCCCCCGGCGGTGACCACCGGCACGTAGCTCGCCACCGGGGCGGCGGGCTGCGGCAGGACGATGCCGAGGTCGCAGAGGCGGGTGGCGATGGTCATGAAGGATCTCCGTGGGGCTGGTGCAGGCGGTCGACCAGCCATGGCAGGGCGTCGGCCCAGCGGTCGATCCGGGCGTGGGCGTGGCCCTGGTCGAGGGCACAGGGCACGTGGGGCGCGAGCGCCGGTTCGCCGCAGAAATGCAGCCGGCCGAGCGTCGGCAGCAGCTCGGCCGCAGAAGCGTGGTGTTGCGCCAGATCGTCGACGAACACCGCCCGGCTGGCGCCGAATTGCTCGACGATACGGCACAGCGCGGCGCCCTTGGGGCCTTGGTTGGTATAGACCGGCACGTTGATCCCGAGCGCGCGCAGCTGCTGGCGGCGGGCCTCGCCATGCTGATCGAGCAGGTTGGTGAGGACCACCACGTCGGCCTCCCGCTGAAGCTCCGCAATGGCGGCGACGGCGCCGTCGATCGGGGTCTGGCGCGGCATCTCGCTATCGAAGAACAGCCGCAGGTAGCGGCCGATCTCGTCAGGCGAGAGCGGCGCGTCGCTGCCCTGGCGGCGCAGCGAATCGGCAAAGCCGGCCCCGCCGATGGTGAAATCGACCGCGTGCTCTTGCGCCAGCCAGTCGCGGAAATGGCGCACCATGTGGAGCAGCACCTCGTCGCAATCGGTGATCAGCAGCGGACGCATTCAGGCGGCAAGCTCTTGACGGGCGGCGATCAGGCGGGCGGCATCGGTGCCCAGCGCATCGGCGGCGGCGGCAAGGTCGGGCTCGTGCGCGGCGAGGAAGTCGAGCACCGCCGCCTGGGTCGCCGGCTGGGCCAGACCGGCGCGCAGGCCGTCGGGCGTGAGGCCGGTGAGATCGAGGAAGCGCTGCGCCCGCGCCGGGTCGGCAAGCACCCAGCCGAGCGCGCGCAAGGCCAGGCTGGCGGCGCCATCGGACCCCGTGTCCTGGTGTTCGGCGGCGGGCATGCGGCGGTCGGCGATGATGGTACGATCCCTTCGCGCGTTCGGCGTCGACCGGCGATACATGGGCAAGGCAGCGGGCCTTGTCGAGAGCGGCATCGAGAGCGGCGCCCAGAGCGGCGTCGGGAGCGGCCGGGGCCGACGGGCGCGGCGACGGGCCGGGGCGCGCGGCGGGCGCAG
>JACIYY010000012.1 GCA_014359685.1 Porphyrobacter sp.
ATTCATCGCCGAGGCGGTCAGCGATAGGATGGGCGACAGCGACACGGGCTTCGCTGGCAGCGGGACGACCTCGGCGCTCATGCGGGCGGAGATGGAGGCGGACGCCGTGCTTGGCAAGACGGGATTGCCGCTCTAGCCTGCCGGGCAATGGCCAGCCGATCCCCCGACCCCGTGCCGCCGGGCGCCACCCCGGACCTGTGCAATGCGCCCGAAGACCCGGTGCTTGCCGGCTTCCGCCGCAGCATCGACAATATCGACGCGGCGCTGATCCACATGCTGGCCGAACGCTTCCGCATCACCCAGGCGGTGGGCGAATACAAGGCGGCGGCGGCGCTGCCGCCGGCCGACCCGGTGCGCGAGGCGCGGCAGATCGAACGGCTGCGCAAGCTGGCGGTGGAGGCCGATCTCGATCCCGAATTCAGCGAGAAGTTCATCCGCTTCGTGATCGAGGAGGTGATCCGCCACCACCAGCGGGCACAGCAGCGCTGACCCGCGCGTGACGGCGGCGCCGCAGCGGGCGGGCGCAGGCGATCATCGCGCCGCCGCCCGCGGCAGGGTGACGACCACCAGCAGCCCGCCCAGATCCTCGCTTTCGCCCAGCGTCACCTGCCCGCCATAGATGCCGATCACGTCGCGCACGATGGCCAGGCCAAGGCCGGTGCCGGGCTTTTCGGTATCGAGCCGCGCGCCGCGGGTGAACAGCAGCTCGCGCTCGGCCGCAGGGATGCCGGCGCCGTCATCCTCCACCCAGATGGTGCAGGCAGGCGCGGCGGGATCGGCATCGACGGTCACGAACACGCTGCCCCCGCCATACTTGGCCGCATTCTCCATCAGATTGCCGAGAATCTCGTCGAGATCCTGCCGCTCGATCGCCACCTCCGCCGCCGGATTGCCGGCGATGTCGAGGCGCACCGCCGGGTAGAGGCGGGAAATGGCGCGCTCCACCGCGCGCGCGCTATCCATCGCATTGGCGCGGGCGAGGCCGACCGCCCGCCGCCCCAGCGCGCGGGCGCGGGCGAGGTGGTGGTCGACCTGGCGGCGCATCACCGAAACCTCGCGCAGCACCGTCTCGTCGAGGTCGGGCGAGCGCGCCGAGGCGGCGTTGGTCAGCACGGTCAGCGGCGTCTTGAGCGCATGGGCGAGGTTGCCGGCATGGGTGCGCGCCTCCTCCGCCTGGCGGTCCGAATGGGCGAGCAGTGCGTTCAGCTCCTCGACCATCGGCTGCACCTCCTGCGGCAGCGGGTCGGTGACCCGGTTGGAGCCGGTGGTGCGGATGCGGGCGATGGCCTGGCGGATCCGGCGCAGCGGCCCAAGGCCATACCAGGTCTGCAGGACGCTCATCAGGAACAGCCCGATGCCAAGGGCCGCGAAGCTCCACAGCACGATGGCGCGGATATCGGCGATCTGCGCGTCGAGCTCCTCGCGCGCGGCGGCGACGGCGAACTGCCACTCGGTGTCGCTGCCGGGCAGGCGGATGGTGCGTTCGACCACCCGCAGCGGCTCGTCCGGAAACTGGTGGGAATCGTAATAATGCGGCTCGTAATCGGCGTGCCCGGTGTCCAGCCGCAGCGTGCGGTCCCACAGCGAGCGCGAGGGCCAGTCCTCGTGCCCGGGGCCGCTGATCTGCCAATAGAGGCCGCTATTGGGCTCCAGGAACCGCTGGTCGCCCAGCGGGCGGTTGAAATAGACCTCCCCTTCCGGGCCGATCTCGGCCGAACCGATCATCGCGATCAGCATATAGTCGAGCTGGTCGTCGAATTGTTCGGTGAGGAGCGCGGTCAGCGTCCGGTCGAGCGCGATCCCGCCGCCCAGCAGCAGGACGAAGATCCACGCCGCCGCGATCAGGATCATCCTTCGCGACAGGCTTCCCGTATGCGGCGGCGCACCGCTGGCGGCGGTTGCCTCGCCGCGATCGGTCACGTCCTCCGCCGGCACGGCTGCGCCCGGCACGCGATCGGCCTCGCCGACCCCGTGCTCCACCGCCGCCTCGGCGGGGCTAGTCGCGGGCCGGATCGTCGGGATCGTCGAGGCTGTATCCAAGGCCACGGATGGTGGAGATCACGTTGGCGCCCAGCTTCTTGCGGATGCGGGTGACGAAGACCTCGATGGTGTTGGAATCGCGGTCGAAATCCTGGTCGTAAATATGCTCGATCAGCTCGGTCCGGCTGACCACCTTGCCCTTGTGGTGCATCAGATAGCTGAGCAGCTTGTATTCCTGCGCGGTCAGCTTGACCGGCTCCCCGGCGCGCGTGACCCGCCCCGACCGGGTGTCGAGCCGCACGTCGCCGGCGACCAGCTCCGAACTGGCATTGCCCGATGCGCGGCGGATCAGCGCGCGCAGGCGGGCGATCAGCTCTTCGGTCTGGAACGGCTTGGCGAGATAATCGTCGGCCCCGGCATCGAGCCCTGCGACCTTGTCGGACCAGCTGTCGCGCGCGGTCAGCACCAGCACCGGAAAATTGCGCCCTTCGCGCCGCCACATGCCGAGCACGGTCAGCCCGTCGATCTCCGGCAGGCCGAGATCGAGGATCACCGCATCGTAATCCTCGGTCGAGCCGAGGAAGTGCCCGTCCTCGCCATCGGTGGACAGGTCGACGGCATAGCCGTTCTGTTCCAGCGTGCTCTTGAGCTGCTGGCCGAGCGTCGGCTCGTCCTCGACGATAAGGATACGCATTTCAGCTCCCCTGCTGCCACGCCCCATGCGCCGTGCTGCGCGAGGATGTGGACCGTGGGATGAAACGCGTCAACGCCGCGCCCGTTTCCCCCGGACCGCCCAGGCCTATCGGGAGACGCGCATGATCCGCGCGGTACGGGCATCGACATCGACCCAGATCACCTGGCCGTCGCGGATGAACTTCAGGCGATAGGCACTGGCCGCGCCATCATATTCGAAGCCGAGATATTCGTTGCCGCGCATCTGCGGGACGATCCGCCGCTCGATCTCGCGCGAGGACATGGTGCGGCCGGCGCGCATCTCCTCGCGCGCATTCGCCTGGTCCTCCCTCTCCTGGCCCCCGGCCGTCGCGGCAGGAGCGCCGGCCAGCACGGCGGCGGCGGACAGAAGGGCAAGGAAGCGCATGCCGGTGCCCTGCGGCCCGGCCATTGAACCGCATCTGAATGTTCCCGGCCGCAGGCAGCGCCGGGGCGGGCCGTCAGGGCACCAGCGCATAGGTGGCGCCCAGCGTCACGCCGATCTCCACCACGCCCGGCTGCACCGGCGTGGCGACGTCGCTTGCCGCCTGCGCCGCCTCCCGCATCATCGGGCGCGGCGGGCCGGCGGCCGGACCCTCTTCGAGCCTGAGCAGGCGGATGTCGGAAAAGCCCGCCATGCGCGCATAGGCCAGCGCCTGCTCGCGCAGCGCCGCCACCGCCGCCCCGCGCGCCTGGCTGCGGGCCGCGCGCTCGTCCGCCACGCCGAAATCGGGGCCGCTGAGATCGGTCGCGCCGGCCGCCACCAGCGTGTCGAGCACCGCACCGGTGCGCGCCACCTCGCGCAGCCGGACGCTGACGCGGTTGGACGCCTGATAGCCGGCGAACAGCGGCGCGCCCCCATCGGGCCGGTTGTAGTCGTAGCGCGCGCCAAGGCTGATCCCGCTGGTCTGGATGTCGCGCGCCGGAACGCCGAGCTGGCGCAGGCGCTGCACGACCGCATCCATCGCCCGGGCATTGACCCGCATCGCCTCCACGGCGGTCGGCGCCTCGCTGGTCACGCCTGCGCCGATGGTGACGAGGTCGGGCTCGGCCTCCACGCTCTCGCTCACGGTCAGTTCGACGATCGGGTCGGCGGTGGTGACCTGGACCTGCGCCGCCGACACGGCGGCGGGTGGCAGAGCGCTGGCGGCCAGCAGAAGCGGCAAGGTCAGGCGGCGCATGGATGGTCTCTCCCCGGAGGTCGGGCGGATCGCTGCGCCCGCAAAAGTTGCGAGGCGCTGAACCGCGCCGGCGCCGACACCCGCCCTTGCTTGCACGGATCGCCGCCGCCCCCTACCTGCCGGCGATGGCCGAACCTCCGATCCTGTCCTGGGAAGGGCTGGCCCTCCAGCAAGGCGGCCGCTGGCTGTTCGGCGGCCCCGATACGGCCGGCGCGATGCACGGGCTCGACATCCATGTCGGCCCGCGCGACCGGCTGGCGCTGATCGGTCGCAACGGCGCGGGCAAGACCACGCTGCTGCGCCTGATCGACGGGCGGATCGAGGCCGATCGCGGCAAGCGCGTGATCCAGCCGGGCACGCGGGTGGTGATGCTGGAGCAGGAGCCCGATTTCACCCCCTATGCCACGCTGATGGACTTCGCGCTGTCGGGCGCGGACGCGCCGGATCGGCACGCGGTGGAGGCGGTTGCCGACCAGCTGGGGATCGCCATGGACCGCCCCGCGGCCAGCGCCAGCGGCGGGGAGCGGCGCCGCGCCGCGCTCGCCCG
>JACIYY010000120.1 GCA_014359685.1 Porphyrobacter sp.
CAGATGCCCCTGCGGCTGGTCCATGCAAGCCGCGGCAAGGTGGCTCGCGCAGAGCCGGTCGCGGCCCTCTACGAAGCAGGAAGGGTTCACCATGTCGGTTCGTTTCCGAGGCTGGAAGACCAGCTGTGCGGGCTCCTCGCCGGCGGCAGCTATGAAGGTCCGGGCCGCAGCCCCGACCGGGCCGACGCCATGGTGTGGGCCCTGACCGAACTGATGCTGAGCGCCCGGGGCAGGCCGCGCGTGATGCGCTTCTGACCCGCCACCCGTTCCCGCCGCCCGCGCTCCGCCGCCTCGACCCATAACAAGGAACCGAGCATGTCCTTCCTCGACCGCCTGCGCACCGCCTTCAAGAGCGGTGGCGAGGCCCGCGCGCCGCTGAGCCGCAACCTCATCTCGCCATGGTCGCTGACGTTCGAGACCTCCGGCACGCGCACGCCTTACGAATACCGGCGTGCGGTCCGTGAGGCCTTCCTGCTGAACCCGGTTGCACAGCGGGCGGTCAGGATCGTCGCCGAAGGGGTCGGCAGCGCCCCGATCGTCGCCCAGGACGAGGCGGTGGCGAGCCTGCTCTCCACCACCTCCGCCGGGCAGTCGCTGCTGGAGACGCTGGCCGCGCAGATCCTGCTCCACGGCAATGCCTATGTGCAGGTCCTGCGCGGCGGCGACGGGCGGCCGGTCGAACTGTTCGCGCTGCGCCCCGAGCGGGTGGCCATCCAGCAGGGTGCCGATGGCTGGCCGCAGGCCTATGAGTACAAGGTCGGCGAGGCGACCCTGACCCTGCCGGTCGAGGACGCGGACGGATGGCCGGGCGTCATCCACCTGAAGGCCTTCCATCCGTCCGACGACCATTACGGCGCCGGCTGCCTGTCGGCTGCCGAACAGGCGGTGCTGATCCACAATGCCGCGTCCAACTGGAACCGCGCGCTGCTGGAGAACGCGGCCCGGCCGTCCGGGGCGCTGGTCTATGACCCCGGCGATGCCGCCGGACTGACCACCGAGCAGTTCGAGCGGCTGCGGGCGGAGCTGGAAACAGCCTTTTCGGGCAGCGGCAATGCCGGGCGTCCGATGCTGCTGGAAGGCGGGCTGAAATGGCAGAGCCTGTCGCTGAGTCCCGCCGACATGGATTTTGCCGCTCTGAAGGCGGCCGCCGCGCGCGACATCGCGCTGGCTTTCGGGGTGCCGCCGATGCTGCTGGGGCTGCCGGGCGACAACACCTATGCGAATTACAAGGAGGCCAACCGCGCACTGTGGCGGCTGACCCTCCTTCCGCTCGCCGGCAAGATCCTCACAGGGCTGCAACAGGGGCTGCGACCGTGGTTTCCCCAGGCGACGCTCGGCGTCGATCTCGATCTCGTGCCCGCACTCGCGCAGGATCGCGAGGCGCTGTGGTCGCAGGTCGCCAATGCGGACTTCCTGGAGCCCGAGGAGAAGCGCGCGCTGCTGGGTCTGCCGCCCAAGGCAGGCGGCGCGTGACCCGCGAGGACATGCTCGCCAAGCTGATCGTTCAGGCGGCCAGCGAGGGTAGCGAGCTGATCACGCTGCGCGCGATCGTGGAGGAGGCGAGCGAGCTGGGGGCCGAGCGGGTGCTGGTGCGCCTGAACCTGGGCGACGAGCGGGCCCAGAACGACATCGACGAACTGCGCGAGCTGCTCGCCGCCTGGCGGTCGGCCAAGTCGAGCGCGTGGAAAGCGGTGGTGGAATGGGTGGTGCGCGGCGCCATGGCGCTGCTGCTGGTCGGCATCGCCGTCCGGCTGGGGGTTGCGGAGATGTTTCGATGAGCGCGCCCGCCGTGAGCCGCATCGCCGGCTATGCCGCCTTGTTCGATATCGCCGACGGCGCGCGCGACACGATCCGGCCCGGCGCCTTTGCCCGCAGCCTGGCCGAACGCGGGGAGCCGCTGCCGCTCTACTGGCAGCACCGTCCGACCCAGCGCATCGGGACGGTCGAGAGCGTGCGCGAGGACAGCCGCGGGCTGCGGGTGATCGCCCGGATCGAGAACACCGACAGCCGCGCCGCGCAGCTGCTGCGCGAGCGAGCGGTCAGCGGGCTCAGCTTCGGCTATCGCGCGCGCCGCTATCGCCTGCTGCCCACCGGCCGCGTGCTGGAAGAGGTCGAGCTCCTGGAGGTGAGCCTCGTCACCCGCCCGTTGCAACCGCGCGCACGGGTGCATCTGCTGCGCTGAACAGAACCGCCGCGCAACCGGGCCGGAAGGTTCCCACCGCCGGACCGGATATCGTCCACCACGGCCGCCCGCAGGCGGCCTTTTTCATGCCCACGAAAGGTCACTGCCCCATGGATATGCAACACGAAAACGAGGCCCTTGCGGCCTCCTTCGATCTGGTCGCGCGCCAGGACGATGCCGAAGAGAAGATCGCCTGCCTGCGCAGCGATGTCGACGAGGTGAAGGCCAGGCTGGAGCGGGTCAGCCGGGCGGCCGGGCGCCCGTCTCTGGCGGCGTGCCGGGCTCCTGAAGTGAAGGGCTTCGTCGATGGTTATCTGCGGCAGGGTCGCGAGACCGAACTGAAGTCGCTTGCCGGGATCGTCCCGGCTGACGGGGGCTATACCGTGCCGAGCGAGATCGACGCTCTGATCGCCCGGCAGCTCAAGTCCATCAGCCCGATCCGCCAGCTGGCGCAGGTGGTGACGGTGGGATCTGCCGGATACCGCAAGCTGGTCACCACCGGCGGCACCACCAGCGGATGGGTCGGCGAGACCTCGCTCCGCCCCGAGACGGACACGCCGGAGTTCGCCGAGATCGCGCCGCCCACGGGGGAACTCTACGCCAATCCGGCAGCGAGCCAGGGCATGCTCGACGATGCGGCTTTCGATCTCGAAGGCTGGCTGGCGAGCGAGATCGCCATGGAATTCGCCCGCGCCGAAGGGAGCGCCTTCGTCGCCGGCAACGGCGTCAACCAGCCGCTCGGCTTCCTGTCCTCGCCCGTATCGCTGGCGGGCGATGCGGTGCGGCCGTTCGGCACGCTGCAATATCTGGGTTCGGGCGAGCCGAACGGCTTCGACACCTTCCCCGAGGACCGGCTGATCGACATGGTCCACACGCTGAAGGCCGGATACCGCCAGGGCGCCTGCTGGGTGATGAACTCCACCACCCTGTCGGAGATGCGCAAGCTCAAGACCCCGGACGGTGCGTTCGTGTGGCAGGCGGGGCTGGCCGAGGGACAGCCCGATCGCCTGCTCGGCTATCCGGTGATCGAGGCCGAGGACATGCCCGACATCGCGGCGGGCGCGGTGCCGATCGCCTTCGGGAACTTCAAGGCCGGCTATCTGATCGCCGAACGCAGCGCCACCAGCATCCTGCGCGACCCGTTCACCAACAAGCCCTTCGTCCACTTCTACGCCACCAAACGGGTCGGCGGGCAGGTGCTGGACAGCGCAGCCATCAAGCTGCTGCGGGTCGAGGCCTGATCCGATCTCCGTCGCGCGCTTGAGCGGCACCTGCGGGTGCCGCTCAATCCGCACGCTCGCGCCGCTATCCGCCTCCCCCCGCGGCGCGAGCGTGCCTTTTTCTTCTTCCAGCCACGGAGACCGCCATGAAGCGGGCAATTGTCGTGCCGGCTATCGTAGCGGGCGAGGCTCTCGACGAGCTGAAGGGCTGGCTCTCGATCACCACGTCCGGCGACGACGCGCTGCTGACCTCGCTTCTGCACAGCGCGCTCGATACGTGCGAGGCCTTCACCGGCCAGATGCCGCTGGAGGCGCTGTGCGAGGAAATCCTGCCCGCATCGTTGTTTTGGCAACCGCTTCAAACGGTCCCGGTCCAGGCGATCTCAGGGGTCGAAAGCCTGCTTCCTGATAACACCCGCTTTCCGATTCCAACGCAGGATTATGCACTCGATCTCGAGGCCAGCGGGCGAGCCCGGGTGCGGCTGGTCCGCCACCCGGGAATCGGACGCGTCGCCGTGCGCTTCTCCGCCGGTCTCGCCGCCGACTGGTCCGCGCTGCCCGAAAGCCTCCGGCACGGCATCCTGCGGCTGGCGGCGCACCAATATGCACAGCGGGCGGCCGGCGAGGGCGACAGCTCCGCTCCGCCAGCAGCGGTGGCCGCACTGTGGCGGCCGTGGCGCAGACTGCGGCTGATATGATCGGCGTCCGCACGCGCCCCGGCCCCGGCCTGGCCGACCGGCTGGAGGCAAAGGCGGCGCGGCTGGCCGCCGCACATGCCGAAGCGATGCTGCGCACCCGTCGCGCGGACCCCGGCCGATGGCGCAAGGCGCGCCTGCTGTGGCCGCTCTCCACAGGAGACAGGTGATGGAAACCCGGTTGCGCACCGCGCTGATCGCCTGGCTGCGCAGCGATCCCGCGCTCCAGGGCAGCTTGAACTGCATCGTCGAAGAGGCGCCGGTCACGGCGTCGCCGCCGTGGCTGGGCCTGGTCGCCAGCGCCAGCACCGATTGGAGCACCAAGACCCGCCAGGGACGAGAGGTGCGGATCGCCCTCGAACTCCACTGCCGGGGCGACGATCCGGCGCAGGCGGGCGCGCTGGCCGAGGCGATCGGGGCGCGGATCGACAGCCTGCCGCGCCGGCAAACCGCCTTCGACCTCACCTCGACCATCTTCCTGCGCGCGCGGGCCGAGCAGCGAGCGCGCAACCTGCGGGCGATCCTGCTGGAATACCGCTTTCGCCTGCTCGCCCCTGAAACCATCGAACAAGGACCTGGACAATGACCGCACAGAAGGGTTCCGCCTTCCTCCTCAAGATCGGCGACGGGGGCACGCCCCCGGCCTACCAGACCGTCGCCGGGCTGCGCACGACGCAGATGTCGATCAACGGCGACACGGTGGTGGTGACCCACAAGGAGTCGGGCGGCTGGCGCGACCTGCTGTCGGGCGCCGGAAGCCGCTCCGTCTCGGTCAGCGCGGCCGGCATTTTCCTCGGCAGCGCGGCGGAGGCGGCGATCAGGGCCCATGCCCTGGCCGGGACGATCGCGGCCTACGAGCTGTCATTCGAGGATGGCGAGAGGCTGCGCGGCAGCTTCCTCGTGCAGCGGCTCGATTATGCCGGGGACTTCAACGGCGAGCGGACCTACACGGTTCAGCTCGAGAGCAGCGGCCCGGTTGTGCCGGCATGAGCGGCTTCGCCAATCCGGTTCGCGGCGAGGCGGCGATCCTGATCGCGGGTCGGTCCCATGTCCTGCGGCCCAGCTTCGCCGCTCTGGTCGCGGCGGAGGGGGAGCTCGGCTCCCTGTTTGCGATTCTGGAGCGCGCAAGCGAGGGGCGGCTGCGGCTGGAGGAGCTGGCGGCGCTGTTCTGGCACTGCCTCACCGACCGCGAGACGGTGCCGCGCGAGGCGGTCGGCGAGGCGATCCTCGCGCAGGGACTCGCCGCGAGTTCCCGGCCGCTGAAGGTGCTTCTCCACCAGATCCTGCAGGGCGCGGCATGAGCGCGTCGTTCACCGCGGCGGCCAGCCGGCTGGCGGGGGTGATCCCGCGCCTGCTGGGCTGGTCGCCGCACGCCTTCTGGGAGGCAACGCCGGCCGAGATCGTGGCGATCCTGAGGCCCGACGGAGCCGGGTCGGAGGCGCCGCTGACCCGCAGCGAACTGACCGCCCTTGTGGAGCGTGACCGCGATGGATGACGAGATCGAAACCCTGATGATCGAGGTGCGCGCAAGCACCGCCGGCTTCCGTTCCGACGTTGAGACGATGCGCGGCGCGCTCGATGCGACGCTGGTCGACGGCTTCTCCAAGGCGGGCGGCGTGCTGGAGCAGGGTCTGCTGTCCGCCATCCGCCGCGGCAGCCTGGGCTTCGACGATCTGAAGCGAGTCGCGCTGCAGACCATGAACGAGATTGCCGCGCAGACCGTCGAGGCGGGTCTGGGCAGCATGTTCAAAGGCGGCGCGCCGGCAGAGGGCGGGCCGGGACTGGCCTCCATGCTGTCCGGGGCGATCGGCAGCCTGCTGGGTCTGCCCGGACGCGCCACGGGGGGGCCGGTCGGGCCGGGTGCGGCCTATCTGGTTGGCGAGCGGGGTCCGGAGGTCTTCGTGCCCACGACCTCCGGCCGGATCGAGCCGACCGCCGGAGCGCGTGAGCGCGATGTGCGCATCTCCATCAATGTCGCCCCGCAGCGGGGGATGGATGCCCCGGCGGCGCTGCGCCGATCGTCGCGACAGGTGGCGAGCACCGTTCGCCGCGCGCTTCAGGTCTAGGAGGCAGCAATGGCATTCTGGCTGGCGCAGGAACGGGACGGCCAGTCCTCCGATTACATCCAACGCTTCGACCCCCGGTTCTGGACGATCGACTTCCCCCGGCCGATGATGGCCTCGGTGGTGACGTCGGGCGCGGATTCGCTGCGCGTCGATGTCGAGTTCCATCATGCCGGCGAGCTTGCCGGGCTGATCTGGGAGAGCGCCGATCGCCACGACCATCCGCTGATGGCCTATGAGACGGATCGCGACTACGCGCGCACCACGCTGCAATTCCGCTGGCGCTCGGCCGGCGTGATCGCGCTGGACCAGCCGCACGGTCCGACGCTGACGATCGAAGGCCGCGACCTCGCGGGGAATGCGCGCAGCTGGTACGTGCGCCTGTGGAACTATGCGCAGGGCGCGCCCGAGCACGCCGAGGTCACCCTGCCATTCTCCTCGCTGCTCGCCGGCTGGGACGTCGGCAGCGGGGGCGAGAGCGTCAATCCCTCGGCGATCGAGCGGATGTTCATCTCGCTGGCGCCGCCGGGCCATGAGCCGCACAGCGCGGCTGCCTTGCCGCAGCGCGTCGATGGCTGGGTGGAGATGAGTGGGATCGTCTGCTCGGGCGATCGGCCGATGCTGGCCATCGGGGACATCATCCTGCCGCCGCACGATCTGCACATGGCGACCGCCTATGACGACGGCTACGGCCAGACGCCGCTGCGGCTGCTGCGCGGGATGCGCGGGCTGGGGTACCGCAACGCCATCACCCACTATGTCGGGATGAGCCATTATTTCCGGCTCCGCCGCGCCGGGGACGGTGCCCTGGCGGTGGACCCGGAGCGCGCGCTGTGCACGCCCGCCGAAGCCTGGCACCGCAGCTATTTCAGCGAGTGCGCGCGGCTGGGCTATCGGCCCATCGTCTCGCTGTCCTACGAGCTGTTCGCCGAGTTCTGCCCGGCCGATTGGCAGCAGCGCTTCGTCGATGGCAGCCCGGCATTGACCGGATGGGTTCCGCCATCGACGCTGCTGTCGCCCGCGAACGGCACGGCGATGCGCTACCTCCACGACGTGGCGGCGCGGTTCACCGCACTGGTCATCGAAGCCGGGTTGCCGGTTGCGTTCCAGATTGGCGAGCCGTGGTGGTGGACGCTGCCCGACGGCCGGATCGCGCTCTACGATGCAGCCGCGCAGGCGGCCTATGGCGGCGCGCCGCCGGCGATCGCGGATCTGCGCGCCGGCCTGTCAGCGGATCAGCGTGCGCTGCTGGACTGGGCGGGGACGATGCTGGCCGCGTCCACCGCCGCTCTTCGCGACCGGGTGGTCGAAGAAAGCGGCGGATCGGCCGAGACCATGCTGCTGGTGTTCACGCCGACGATCCTCGATGCCCGGATGCCCGATCTGCGGCGGGCCAACCTGCCTGCGGAATGGGCGTGGCCGGCCTATGACCGTCTGCAGCTGGAGGATTACGACTGGCTGACGGCGGGCAATGAGGGCGACCGGATCGCCGCCTATTCGGTGGTTCAGCAGCGCCTGCTCTATCCGCTGGAACGGCAGGATTATCTCGCCGGCTTCGTGCTCGATCCCGCCAATGCCGAGCAGCAATGGCCGCGCATCGATGACGGGATCGACGAGGCCGAGCGCCGCGGCGTGGCCCGGCGCTTCGTCTGGGCGATGCCGCAGGTCTGCCGCGACGGATACACCCGCCTCCCCGCCTCCAAGGACGACCAGATGCAAGCCTTCGACGATGTTCTCTATCCGCTGGCGCCGGGGCGGGATGCGGGGGTCTCGGCCGAGTTCTCCACCTCGGTGTCGCTGACCGCCTCGGGCCATGAGCGGCGATCCAGCCACTGGACCGATGCGCGCCTGCATTTCGACGTCGGCCCGGGGCTGCGGTCGGAGCAGGAGCTGGGCACGCTGATCGCCTTCTTCCGGGCGCGGCGCGGGGCCGCGCGCGGGTTCCGGCTGCGCGATCCCTTCGACCACAGCTCGCGCGGGATGAGCGGTGAGCCGGGTCCGACCGACCAGCTGCTCGGCATCGGCGACGGGTTGGCGGCACGCTTCCGGCTGTGCAAGCATTATGAGGGTCCCGAACCGCAGATCCGCTTCATCACCCGGCCCCGTGCGGAGAGCGTCGTCGCCAGCATTGGCGGGGTGACAACCGCCGACTTCACGCTGGAGACCGGCGGCTGGATCGTCTTCCGCCAGGCTCCGGCTGTGGGCGCGGAGGTGCGCGCGGGGTTTCTGTTTGACGTGCCGGTGCGGTTCGCGACCGATCGCCTTGACATCAACGCTGCGGCCTTCGCTGCGGGCGAGGCGCCATCGGTTCCGCTGATCGAAGTGCGGGAAGTGGCATGAGCCGGGTGTTCTTCCAGCGCGAGCTGGAGGGGGTCGCGACCTTCTGGCGCATCCGCCGCACCGACGGCG
Source organism: Porphyrobacter sp. (assembly GCA_014359685.1). Lineage (GTDB taxonomy): Bacteria > Pseudomonadota > Alphaproteobacteria > Sphingomonadales > Sphingomonadaceae > Croceibacterium. The sequence goes on from JACIYY010000120.1 coordinate 8,570, forward strand.
TGGCAATCGGGCTTACCAGCCACGATCGCGATCTGTGGTTCGACGGGATGCGCCATCTCGGCTCACCGGGCATGGTGCCTAGCGCGATCAGGCGCACGGCCGACTTCTCGGCCGACAGCGCCGAGGTGCAAGGCGCGCTGACGCATGACAGCATCGACGCAGCCGATCTGGCGGCCGGCCGGTTCGACGGCGCGCGCGTGGAGATCGGGCTGGTCGATTGGGAGACGCTGGAGAGCGCGATCCTCTATCGCGGCACGATCGGCGGCGTGGCCGAGGAAGCGGGCGGCTATCAGGCCGAGCTGGAGTCGATCAAGGCCAAGCTGGAGGCCGATCCCGTCCCCCGCACCAGCCCGACCTGCCGGGCCCAGTTCTGCGGCCCCGGTTGCACTCTCAACCCGGTCCGGTTCACCCATGAAGCGGTGCTTGCCGAGGTCGATGACCAACGCGACGCGGTGCGCTTCACCGGCGTAGCCACCGCCGAGAAGTTCGTGGACGGGACGCTTCGCTGGATCGACGGCGAGGCGGCCGGGCGGTCGGTGGAGGTGGTCGACGCGGATGGCGAATGGCTGCTGCTGGAGCAGGCGGCCGGCATCGCGGCGGGAACACGGGCCGTGCTGCGCGAAGGCTGCGACCACACGCTGGCGACCTGCCGGGACCGGTTCGGCAACGCCGTCAACTTCCGCGGCGAGCCCTTCCTTCCGGGCAATGACATGCTCGCGCGCTATCCTCAAAGCCAATGAACAGTGCGCCGGTGGCCCTGGCCGAGGCAGCGCTGGCGCTGGTCGGGGTGCGGTTCCGCCTTCACGGGCGCGATCCGACGCGCGGCCTCGACTGCGTGGGGGTGGTCGTCGCCGCGCTGGCTGCGGTCGGCCGGGTCGCGCATCTGCCTGCACGATATTCGCTGCGCAGAAACGATGTCGAGGTGTTCGTCGCGGCGGCGGGAGCCGTGGGCCTGGCGCGCAGCGCTGGCCGGCTGGAGCCGGGC
>JACIYY010000121.1 GCA_014359685.1 Porphyrobacter sp.
GGCCGCGACCGGCTCTGCGCGAGCCACCTTGCCGCGGCTTGCATGGACCAGCCGCAGGGGCATCTGGAAGTCGGCGGCGCGCAGCACGCTTTCGACCATGCTGCCGCCCTGGTTGGCTTCGGCGACCACCCGCTCGGCCTTCCACACCTGCGCCGCGCCGGCCACCGCCTGCGCCCATCGTTCCGGGCTGGCCCGGGCGACGCTGGCATCGGCCAGCACCATGCCGGTGCCGCTCTCGGCGATCCCGGCAACGATGATCCCGCATTCGTCGCCGCGTGCCGAAGCCGGCGGATCGACGCCGACCACCACGCGAACCATCGGCTCCAGGGTGAAGGGCACGCGCCGCTTCTCCAGCAGGGCGCGCGTCCACAGCGCGCCTTCGACCTCGTTCAGCAGCTCGCCGTTCAGCTCCTGCCGCCCAACCGCGGTGTCGCCGAACTGCCGCTTCATCGTGGTGATGAACTGCGGCGGCAGGTTCCGGGCGTTGGCGTAGGTGCTGCCCCGCGTGACGATCACATCGCCGTCGGCCTCGCTTGCCAGCAGCCGCCGCAGCAGCGGCACCGCGCGCGGCGTGGTGGTGGCCAGCACGCGCGGCATCTCGCCCAGCCGCAGACCCATCTGCAGATTGTCCCAGGCGCGAATGGCGCGCTCGCTGGCATTGTCCCATTTGGCGATTTCGTCGCACCAGGCGTGCGAGTGCTGCGGCCCGCGCAGGCTCTCCGCCTCGGCGGCCGAGTAGATGAAGGCCTGCGCGCCGTTGTTCCAGACCAGCCGCCGCAGCGACGATTCGAAGATCGGCCGCCGATGGGTCGGGTGGCAGGCCAGGATGCCGCTTTCGCCCTCCACCATCACCGCGCGCACCTCGGGGATGGACGCGCCGACCAGCGCGATGCGGGCCTCGGGGTGGTCGCGCGCAACCTCGCGGATCCATTCGGCCCCGGCGCGTGTCTTGCCGAAGCCGCGCCCGGCCAGGATCAGCCACAGCCGCCAGTCGCCGGGCGGCGCCCGCTGCTCGGAACGGGCCCACAGCTCCCAACTATGCTGAAACTCGGCGCGCTCGGCCGGTCGGAGCGCGTCCAGAAAGATGTGCCGTACCTCTTCGGGCAGGGAGATGAGCCAGCGGGTCGTGTCATCGCGGACCATCGGGCACCCGCGGCAGGATCACGCCTTCCTCGGCCAGCAGCGCCGAGACCTCCTGCTCGCGTGCCCGCATCGCGTCGATCTTGCGGTTGATCGAATCGATGATGGCGCGCTCGTCCTCCTCCTGCGGGCCCTTGCCGGTCTTGGCCAGGTGCTCGCGGTGGGCGGTCAGCACCTTGAAGCCGGTTGCGATGTCGAACTTGCGCTTCGTGCCGTCCGCGTCCGCCTCCTCGACCCGGCCGCTGCGCAGGCGATAGAGCAGCTCCATCTCCAGGCAGTCATACCCTTCGCACAGCGCCTCGAACCAGCTGGCGGCAAACGTCGGGTCTTCCCGGCGCATCCGGTGCGCCTGATCGACCGTCACCCCTGCCCGGCGGGCCGCTTCCTCGATGTGCGAGGTCGCGGCCAGCGTGGCGATGAACACCTCGCGCCAATCGTCGACGGGACTGCAATCGCGGCGCGCATCCTGCGCGCCGTCGCCGGCTTCGCTCATGCCTCTCATCCTTGCTGGTGGGTGGGGGAGCGGCGCCGCTGCCGACAGCGCCCGATTCGCTTCTTCGCGATGTTCGTTGTCTCTAGCCAAACAGCGTGACGCTGTCAACGCAAAAGAACCATACCGGTTAAACGGTCCGATGTTGCAGCCGCTCACGCGCTGGCCTAGGGCGGGGCCGGGTTCGCGGGGGAATTGCGATGCTGCGCCGCTTGTACGACTGGACGATGCATAAGGCGGCGCACCCCGGGGCGGTGTGGTGGCTGGCGCTGATCAGCTTCATCGAATCGAGCTTCTTCCCGATCCCTCCGCATCCGCTGCTCGGGCTGATGTGTCTGGCCGAACCGCGCCGGGCGCTGCGCTTCGCCGTCGTCTGCACCGCCGCCTCGGTGGCGGGCGGCCTGTTCGGCTATGTGATCGGCTATTTCCTCTACGAAGCGATCGGCGAGGCGCTGATCGCGGCGCTGGGCCTGGCGGAGGCCTTTCCCAAGGCCGCCTGCTATCTCAAGGCCTACGATGTCGAGGTGATCGTGATCGCCGGCACCACGCCCGTGCCGTTCAAGCTGCTGACCATCACCGCCGGCTTCATCGAGATGGCGCTGGTCCCGTTCATCCTGGCGAGCATTGCCGGACGCGGGCTGATCTTCATGACCGTGGGCATCCTGTTCCGCCTGTTCGGCGCCCCGATCAAGCGGTTCATCGACAAGTACCTCGCCCACGTCACGACCGTGTTCGTGCTGCTGGTGATCGGCGGGTTCCTCGCGCTCACCCTCCTGGGCGGCGGCAAGGGCGAGACGACCGACCGCTGCGAGGCGGCGACGATGGAATCGATCGGGCGCTGAGCCGAACCCGGCGCGCTGCCTGGAGCGCCGCCTAGAGGATGCCCGTCGCCCGCCCCGCGCGCGCGAACATGCCCAGCACCGTGCCGACCTCTTCCTCGGTGTGCTCGGCGCATAGCGAGCAGCGCAGCAGCGTCATGTTGGCCGGGGTCGCTGGCGGGCGGGCGAGGTTGACGTACAGCCCCTCGTGCAGCAGCGCCTCCCACATCGCCGCGCCGCGCTCCAGATCGGGCATCAGCACCGCCACGATCGCGCTGTGCGGCTGGTCGGTGCCGAGCGTGAAGCCCAGCTCGCGCAGCCCGGCGTGCAGCCGGCGCGAATTGGCCCACAGCCGCGCCCGCTTGTCGCCCGCGCCGATCAGCTTGCGGATGCTGGTCGCGGCGGTGGCGACCACGCTCGGCGGCAGGCTGGCGGTGAACACATAAGGACGGCACACCAGCCGCAGGATCTCGAACTTGGGGTGGTTGGAGACGCAGAAGCCGCCCACCGTGCCGACGCTCTTGGAAAAGGTGCCGATGATGAAATCGACCTCGTCGATCACCCCCTGGTCCTCGGCCACGCCGCGCCCGTTGGGGCCGATGAAGCCCATCGAATGCGCCTCGTCCACCAGCACCATCGCGCCATGCGCGCGGGCGATCGCAACCATCTCCTTCAGCGGCGCCACGTCGCCCAGCATCGAATAGACGCCTTCCAGCACCACCAGCTTGCCCGCGCCCTCGGGTACGCGGCGCAGCCGCCGCTCCATCGCGCCCGGATCATTGTGCTTGAACGGCACGACCTCCGCGTTGCCCATGGCGCAGCCGTCCCAGATGCTGGCGTGCGAATCGATGTCGAGGACGATATAATCGCCCTTGCCTGCCAGCGTGCTGATGATCCCCAGATTGGCCTGGTATCCGGTCGAAAACACCATCGCATGGTCCATGGCGTAAAACTCGCGCAGCGCGTGCTCGACATCGCGGTGGCCGCGATAGGTGCCGTTCAGCACCCGGCTGCCGGTGGTGCCGCTGCCGAAATCGGCCAGCGCCTTGTGCCCGGCGGCGATCACGTCCGGATCGAACGTCATGCCCATGTAATTGTAGGTGCCCAGCAGGATCGTCTCGCGCCCGTTGCAGATCGCGCGGGTGGGGGACAGCACCTGCTCCATCACCAGGTTGAACGGATCCTCGACCCCCCCGGCCAGCAGCGTCTCGCGCGTGTGGATGATCGGGTCGAACTTGCTCAGCAGGTCGCCGCCCGCCCGCGGACCGGCCCCGCTGTCGCTGCCCGCAGCCGTCGCGGCCTGCGGCCGGTCGGCCTGGCTCACGCCTTCGCTCATGGCGCCCTCACTCGCCCGTCGCCTCGCACACCGCCCCGACCAGCTCGCCATAGCGTTCGATCTCGGCCTGCTGGTTCATGCTGATGATGATGTCGAACTCGTCCTCGATCGCGGCGACGAAATCCATCACCGTCAGGCTGTCGAACTCCAGGTCGCCGGCGAAGGTGGTGCGGTCGGTGATCGCCACGCCCTTCTTGTTGAACGGTTCGATCAGGGCACGGATGCGGCTGTCGACGTCGGCGCGGTCCATCGCGGTTCCCATCTTGCTCGGGCGGCGGAGCCCCGCGCGCCAAAGCTGCGGCAAAGCCGCTCCGGCGCGGCAATGTCAAGCGCTGCGCCCGCCGCGCGCCCCGGCCCGTCGCCGCGCCCGTCGGCCCCGGCCGCTCCCGACG